>JAADID010000103.1 GCA_013151505.1 Chlorobiota bacterium
ATTGGATTTATTTTTCAATTGGACTGGCGATCGGAGTTATCGCTGTCTATATAATTTTAAGTATGACAACAACAGATTTGGCAAAAATTAAAATTAGCAACAAAGCAAAACCCAAAAATAAATTGCAAGTAGGAATACACAAAGAAGTAGTTCCTCTTACAGATAAAGAATTAAAAGAATTCGGGATAAA
Organism: Chlorobiota bacterium; assembly: GCA_013151505.1. Lineage (GTDB taxonomy): Bacteria > Bacteroidota > Bacteroidia > Bacteroidales > F082 > JAADID01. Next base: position 191 of record JAADID010000103.1, read on the forward strand.
GGTTAAAGAAGTCGGTCCCGGTACAATTCAATTACATTCGGAATTAACAGGAGAGATAATTCCCGATCCTACAAAAGTTGCACGTATAATTCCCCGCTTTGCAGGAATAGTACGGGAAGTACGGAAAAACATAGGTGATCACTTAGAGAAAGGCGAAGTGATAGCGGTAATTGAAAGCAATGAAAGTTTGGTTCGATATGAAGTGAGATCATCGATAGCAGGTACGATTATAAAAATTCATTTGACTCCGGGTGAAGTGATAGTAGATGACAAACACTCGGTAACTGTAGCCGATCTTAGTTCCGTTTGGGCGAATTTAAGTATTTATCAAAAAGATTTACTGAAAATCAAAGTCGGTCAAGTTAGCGTAATATCAACTATAGATGGAAGTCGGTTCAGCAAATCGAATATATTTTATGTTAGCCCTATTGTAGACGAACAAACCAGGACTGCTACGGCTAGAGTAAAACTAAATAATTCTTCAGGCATTTGGAAACCGGGGATGTTTATTACTGCAAAAGTAGCTACAACAAGAAAGACGGTTTCGATGGTTGTAAATAAAAATGCGCTCCAAATATTTAAAGGACAAACAGTTGTATTTGTAAAAGATAAGAAGGGATTTAGACCACAGCCCGTATCGGTAGGATTCCAAAATAATAAGTCAGTAGAAATATTAGACGGGTTACATCAGGGACAAAACTATATTTCTGAGGGTGCATTCACAATCAAAGCCGAACTGCTTAAAGAATCATTAGGCGGCGGACAAGAGAACTAAAAGGAGGAGGAAAAATGAAAAAGATTATTGATTTTGTTCTCAGAAACCGCCTGCTAATAATTATTTTAGGCGTGTTTGTTATTGCCGTAGGATACTTTAGTTATAAACAATTACCAATTGATGCTTTCCCCGATGTATCGCCTACTCTTGTTCGTGTCTTTACTACAACTGAAGGATTAGCACCGGAAGATGTTGAAAAGTATATAAGTTTTCCAATCGAAGTTTCGATGAACGGTTTACCAAAATTAAGATTAATCAGGTCTGTTTCTAATTTCGGGTTGTCGGTTGTTAACATTTATTTTGAAGACGGAACTGATATTTACTTTGCACGGCAGCTTGTAAATGAAAGGCTGCAAGAAGCACGAAAACAGATACCGAAGGGATTTGGTGACCCGCAAATGGGTCCCATATCAAGCGGAATGGGATTGGTTTTTTTCTATTATCTCGAGGACGATACAGGCAAGTATAGCCTGGAAGAATTAAGAACAATCCAGGATTGGCTGATCAAATTCCAGCTTCAAACGGTTCCCGGTGTTACAGAAGTATTGGGCATAGGCGGTTGGAAAAAACAATTTCACGTTATCGTCGATCCAAATGCTCTATTACGATATAACGTAACGGTAAATGATATTGTCAATAAAATAAGAGACAATAACCTAAACGTTGGAGCATCATACATTGAAAAAGATGCTGAAGAATTTCTGGTGAGGTCGATTGGGTTAGCAACAAAATTGGAAGATTTAAAGAACATAATAATTAAATCGAAGGACGGGATACCTGTTTACCTTAGCCAGTTAGCCGATATTAAAATAGGCGGTGCGATAAGACGAGGGGTTGAAACTCATAATGGAATAGGAGAAGTTGTTGCCGGAATGGTGATAAAGCTATTCGGGACTAACTCATCCACAGTAATAGGTAAGGTTGAAAAGAAGGTTGCCCAAATAAATAAGATTCTGCCCAACGGAGTAAAAATCGTTCCTTACTATGAACAAAAAGCTTTGGTTGAAGCGGCTATCAAAACTGTAAGCGACGCACTGCTGCAGGGAATTATTCTGGTAATCATAATACTTATACTGTTTATGGGTTCGTTAAGACCATCAATCGTTGTGGCGCTGTCAATCCCCTTTTCTATTATGTTTGCATTTATAGGGATGCGGTACTTCGGTATTTCGGTTAACCTTATGTCGTTTGGAGGTTTGGCTATTGCCATCGGAATGATGGTTGACGCGAGTGTTGTTCTGGTAGAAAATGTAGACAGGGTTAAACGCGAATCACCGAATGAACCGTTTATTCATGTAGTTTCGCGCGCAAGTAAAGAAGTGGTGAAACCCATAATTTTCGCAATCATAATTATCATTACCGTCTTCATCCCATTATTCACACTTCAGGGTGTTGGAGGGAAAACATTTAAACCCTTGGCTTATACAATCACTCTGGCAATGTTAGGATCGCTTATATTTGCAATCTTAATCGCTCCTGTCGTTTCATCCTTTCTAATGAATAATACAAGTAAGAAAAGTAAGTCAAAGCACCAGGATATATGGATCGTAAGAACCCTCCAAAAATTATACGAACCGGTGGTTACTTATTTTGTAAAGAGAAGAGCCGTAGCAATTGGTTTAGCGGTAGGCATGTTAGTCATAGGTGCACTTATTTTTCCGCAACTGGGATCCGAATATACTCCTACTTTACAAGAGGGTACATTAGTTCTACGATTACAAATGGCTCCTTCCATTTCTTTGACCGAAAGTACCCGTTTAACATCAATAGCTGAAAGACGTTTGATGAAAATTCCGGAAGTAACCGGGGTGGTAACACGAATCGGACGTGGTGAAGTTGGTGCCGATATCGATCCCATCAACAGTGCGGAAATGTATATTTTGTTAAAACCAAAAGACAAATGGCGTAAAGGAATAACAACCCAGGGAGACCTCGAAAGGATAATCAGAAAGGACTTTGGTGAAATGCCTGGCATACTTACGAACTTTACACAGCCGATTGAGATGACGGTTGACCAATTGTTAGAAGGCGTAAGAGCTGAACTGGTAATTAAACTTTTCGGTGATGACTTGGACAAGTTAAAAAGTAAAGCTGATGAGATAGCTGTAGTAATACGCAAAATAAAGGGTGCTGCAGATATCCAGGTTAACCAGGTAAGTGGTAAACCGCAGTTGAAAATTGTTGTTAACAGGCATTCTATTGCAAGATACGGAGTTAATCTTGAAGATGTTCAGAAGGTTATCCGTACGGCTGTGGGTGGTGAAGTTGCCGGACAAATATTTGAAGGAATTCGAAGATTTGATATTCTTGTCCGCTTCAAGCCGGATTTCCGCGAAACGCCTGAAGCTATTAAAAAGATACTTATCGAAACACCATCCGGTGTGAAGGTGCCGTTAAGCCAGCTTGCCACTTTCGAAGAGATTGTAGGTCCGAGACAGATAACAAGAGAACAAAATCAAAGATTTATTACAATCCAAAGCAACGTTATCGGAAGAGATATTGGTTCTTTCGTCGCAGAAGGACAACGAGCAATTGATGCGCAGGTAAAATTACCGCCGGGATACTTTGTTACGTGGGGTGGTCAGTTCCGGCTTCAGCAGGAAGCTAATAAAAGATTTGCTATTGTAATTCCGGTAACGCTTCTTTTGGTTTTTCTTTTGTTGTTCTTTAGTTTTAATTCACTCAAAAATTCCGTGCTGATATTGTTGAACATTCCGCTTGCACTTGTTGGAGGAGTTGTAGGGCTTTGGCTCACCGGTCAAAACCTTTCTGTTCCTTCTTCCGTAGGATTTATAGCATTATTTGGAATTGCACTTGAAAACGGAATGGTATTATTAACATACTTTAACCAGTTATTAAGAGAAGGTTTAAGTATAGATGAAGCATCAATAAAAGGTGCCAAATTAAGATTGAGACCGGTGTTAATGACTGCGGTTACAACGGCATTAGGTTTAATTCCACTGCTAATAGCAACCGGAACCGGCAGTGAAGTTCAGCGTCCGCTTGCTACTGTGGTAGTCGGTGGTTTGGTCACTTCAACGATCTTAACCTTACTTGTACTACCGGCACTTTACAAATGGTTTGCAATCTATGTTGAAAAAGAAATTGAGGAATAATTAACGGGCAGCAACGCTTGCTGCCTTTTTTTATTAAGAATAAGAGAGAAATAAAAATGAAACATATAATTACGTATATAAAACCACATAAGCTCAGCGAGGTTACGTTAGCGCTTCATAAAATTAAAGACTTAACCGGAATCAGTGTTTTGGATATTAAAGGATTTGGACGTATTAAAACAAAAGATGAACCACACAGAATTGTGGAAGACTTAGTAGATTTTATACCCCATGTAAAAATCGAGATTTTTTGTAAAGATTTTTTGGTAGAAAAAATTGTGGATACAATTAAGACAGTGGCTCATACAGGTTTACGGGGTGACGGCAAAATATATATCACCCCCGTAGATGATGCCGTTAGAATAAGCACGGGGGAAAGAGGCGAAGCGGCTATTTAATATTCGGAAGAGATAAAAATGAAGTTAGATGAAAAACCCAGTTTGTGAGAGAAACTGGGTTTTTTTTATTCTATTGTGGAGTTAAACGCTGTCGCAGTTGTTTTTTTTCAATTATCAGAAATGTGAATCTCTC
>JAADID010000271.1 GCA_013151505.1 Chlorobiota bacterium
CCAGAAAATATTCGGCCAACTCCTGGATATTTTTGTACTCAAAAAACAGTGTCTTGGACAAATTTCCAAACAGTTCATCAAGACGCCGGTTAAGATCGACAATCATCACGGAATTTATGCCATATGATTCCAATTGCACATCGGCCTCAATATCAGCAGGTGGCATTCCGATGGCATCCGACAGCGTCTCCTTTAATAGCTCGTTCACCTGCTCCAGGGTTATACCTGACGATTCAGTGACCCGGTGTTTTTTATTTTCCGTTTTCGGTTCTTGTTCTTCTGCCTGTTCGCTTGAATGCGTTAGGTTGCGTAGTGATAAGCCTTTTATTTCAACAACAACATTGCCTTCTGTTGTAATAACCCTGGCATTATATTTCCGGATTTCATTATTGGTTTTCGTTGAGTCTATGACTTCTGTATGCACATAACATTCTTCCGGTATTTTTTTGTGTACAATAATTTCATCAACAGCAATGGGTATAAATCTACTGCTGTTCATCCCGCCCGGTTTATTATTGAGCAATGCGGTTTGTAAAACCCCGGTGAGCATACTTGGATGAAGCACATAGTCTTCGTAGGTATTTTCGATGAACTTTGGCAATTTCAAGTGCGACAGTGCTTCTTTATCATTCAGGTCAATCTGAAGCATTGGTTGAAAGCTCGGGCCTACATGCAAACCTTCAGCGTGGATAAATTGATAAATTTCTTCCGGCTTTCTGCTCACAGTACATCGGGACTTAATGTCATCCATATTGATGAATGTCAACGATGCCTGTTCAATCTCTTCTATCCGTTTTGTATGCACCTGACCAAGAGCATGAAGGACTTTTCCGCTGCCTTCAGAATGCGTAATTTCATATTCATAGAAATCATCTTTTTTGAATAAGCGTAAATCTGCCCGAATCGGATGACCGGATGTTGAAAGCTGCTTTGCCCAGTAATTATTTGACAGTTTAAATACATTTTTTCCCTGCGTAACCAGACTGCCTGCTTGTAAAGCCATTTCTATATAACAAGCGCCAGGAACATTATACAAACCCTCCACAACATGATCTTTCATGAAAAATTCTTCATCAGACAATGTTTTCTGGAAAAACAGATTTTCGTTGTCAGAAAAATCAATATCAATCAAGGCACGCTCTGGTATAAATACGGATTGATCCTGGGGATGAACAGAATATCCAGTCAGCAGCCTCTCATAATTTTCCCACAGGTATTCTGATATCCGGGAAACCGTATTAAGATCAAAAAACAGTGTCGGATCGACATCCAGTGAAAATGTTTCATTAATTTCTGCTGTAATTTTTGAAATTCCCACGGAATCAATGCCGTAGTCTGTCAAATTTTCTGCATCATCAATATCTCTTGGAGCGGTTCCTACACTTGAAATTATTCTGCGGATTTTGTCTTTTATGGATATTTCATTTATGACATTATCCTGATTAGGATAATGTTCACCGGACAATACATTCAGATGTTTTTCAATCTTATATTGTTCCCCTTCAATGGCAATGAGTTGATCTGGAAGTGACAAGGGATCCTGACTTAGTATTTTATCGAAAATGGAGAGTCCTCTCTCACTTTCCAATGCTTTCATTCCAAACACATCCCATAAATGTTCTTCTTCTTCCTTGATCACCCCGATTCCACCGTTTTTCCACAGTGGCCAGTTTATTGCAATGGTTTTCCCTGTTCGTTCATCTTGTTCCAGCAGGTGATTTCTGTACGATGAAAACTCATCCAGGAAGCTGTTTGCTGCAGCATAATCACATTGTCCCTGATTAGGCATAATGGAAGCAATTGATGAAAACAAAACGAAAAAGTCCAGCTGATCCTGACGGGTTGCCTCGTCCAGATTAACTGTGCCCATTATTTTTGGCGCAATAACATTGTCAAAGGATTCCCTGGTTTTATGGATGATGTAAGAGTCTTCAATCAGACCGGCACAATTAAGCACACCATTCAACCGAGTACCTTCAGCGCGGATTTCCTGGAAAACATTAATCAACGCGGTTTCATTGCTGATATCGACAGAATAATATTTCCCGTCGCCACCGAGCTGACGGAGCTGCTCAAGTTTTGTTTCAATAGTATCGTTTATTTTTGAACGCCCGATCAGGATCAATCGTGCGCCATAATTTTTGGCAAGATGCCGGGCAAAAATATACCCCAACCCTCCTGCACCACCAGCGACCAAATACGTTCCATTTTGTTTAATCAGGGAGTTATCCAGCGTTGTCGCAAGGTGATCATATTTCACCATCAAACGGACTTTCCGCTGTCCATCAACATACCGTACTTCGGTAAGTGGTGTATTTCGGTAAAAACCCAATTCCTGAGACACCACGCCAGAGATTTTTTCCGGACTATGCTCACTCAGTCCCACAGAGGTAATATTGATATTTGGGTTTTCAAATGTCAGGGTTCTTGAAAAACCACCCACTGACGCATGCAGACATGTTTCTACAGAATTTCTAACAGGGTATAAATATAATATACGCACACGATGCGATAACTTGGCCAGTATCAGAGACTGCGTTAATACCAGCAATAATTTTACACCAAAATCAATATTTTGCGCTATTGACGAGGCGCTTTTATAATTAACTTTATAATTCCATTTGTAGATTATTGCTTCCGCTTCTATTCCCTGTTTTTGAAAATCATCCCATAATGATTTAAACGAATCACTTTTTTTATGATTAACCGTATAAGTGTTTTTTCCAGTTTTTTTAAATTTATTTCCTGTCTTTACCAAAATTACACGTTGGTATTTTCCTGTTTTACGCAAAAATGTCGATAACGATGGATTCGTATCGAAAATAATAATCGAGGAGGTGTTTTCATTGTGCATTCCGGATTTTCTCGGAATCCATCGCGGTGTGTAATACAATATATTGTTTTCCATAATATTTTTTTCATTGTTTGTAGATGTTTTATCTTGTGAAGATGTATTGCCTGATACAGCCAATGGCGAATACTCACGTTTAACAAATTCTAAAAATTCAACAATGATATTTCCTTGTCGGTCACACAAATACATATTAAAAGATGCCTGAGCATCATCTGATGGTTTACGGTTTATGGCTGAATATACATAACATTGCTCCGGAATATTTCCGTGTATTTTTATTGTTTTAAGATGAAAGGGGACTTTTTGCGCTTGTTTTTTTTCTGCATTCAATACTTGCAGGGCAACAACGGACTGAAAAACCCCATCGAGCATGGATGGCTCCAGTATGCTGCCAGCCAAAACGGTGATATCAGGAGATTGTCTTAATTCACACAGAATTTCCGTTTTATTGTAGTAACAGGATTTTATGCTTTGAAAGGTATTTCCATAGGCCAATCCATTTTGTATAAACTGCTGATACAATGCCTGATGTTCCAATGTTAACCGGCATCGTGACCTGATTTTTCCGATATCAAGTCGGCGAAGTGGTTTTTCCTGATGACCGGTAATAATGACACCCGTACAATAAACTGCATCATCTTTTATCAGTGAGAGGTTATGGCTTTTATCAGAATATCCTTGGGTATATTTCACATTAAGGTGGAGATCCTGCTCTACCTTAATTGCTTTCGCCCAATAAATGTCCTTTAACATCCGGACAGGTTCCCGGCTTATTTTTTCTCCTGCCATTTGAAAAACATCCAGGCACTTGACTCCGGGAACAATATTCGCCCCTTTGACAATATGATCACGTATAAAATAATCGGATTTTGAAAATATCTGAGGAATAAGAGAATTTTTCCCTTTTTCATTTAATAACAGTTCTTTGTTTTCTTCCGGTCGAGGAAACCAGCAATGTCGTTTTTGAAACGGGTATGCCGGTAACTGAATCCTGTTTCCCTTCTGGTATTGAACAACGTCTTTCCAGTCAACAGTACCGCCCTTCACCCAATATTCAGCCACCTCATCAAGGTTATGCCTGTCAAAAACCGGTGAAGAGGATTGAGTTTTTTTGTCCTTCCCTGCATCACCAACAAACACCTGACTATTCCGTTTATTTTCGATGAAACCCCGCAAAAGCCCCAGCAACTGCTGATAATCACCTGCCAAAAATGCAACCCGTTTTTCCAGCGCTTCACGGCCATTTTGCAGGGTAAAACATACGTCTGAAATAGAACAAAACTCCTCTTTCCGATTCAGATACTCGTAGAGTGATACAACATATTCATTTAACTGATCACTTGTTTTCGCAGAAAGCGGGACTATATATTTTTCATCTGTTTTTGACTGTTTTCCTTTAGGCAGCGATTTATTTTTTCTATCAAAGAGAGGTGGCTCCTCTACTATTACATGCGCGTTGACGCCCCCCATTCCAAAAGAGCTGATGCCTGCCCGCAACGGATACTCAACCCCCTCCAGACTGATGTTATTCCATTCCTTATGCTCATCGACAATATAAAAGGGGCTACCATCCAGTTTGATGTACGGATTTAGCGCCTCAAAATGCAGTAATGATGGTATCCGTTTATATTTAAAACTCAGCAACACCTTAATAAGTCCCGCTACCCCTGCCGCGCTTTCAAGATGACCGACATTCGTCTTGGTTGAGGTCAAACCACAAAATGGCGATTCATCGCCCTTTAAATACGGCTGGTAAGGCTGGTAAGCCTGTTTCAGTGCATTAATTTCAATAGGGTCTCCTAGCGGAGTACCCGTGCCATGCGTTTCAATACAGCTAATGGTTTTTGGGTCAACATCCGCAGCGCTAATGGCAGCACTGATGGTGGAAGCCTGCGCAGATACTTTGGGAGCGGTTAAAAAATTGGATCGCCCACCGTGTTTTACTGCGGAACCCTTGATGACTCCCAGGATATTATCTTTATCGGATACTGCCTGATCCAGAGACTTTATGAAAACGACACCAACACCCTCGCCTCTCACATATCCATTGGCTTTGGCATCAAATGACCGGCACTGACCATCCTCTGACAACATTCCCGACTTGCTGTGCGAAATATACATCGTTGGACTGAGAATCGTATTGACTCCACCAACAACAGCGGCTTCACAAAACCCGTTGTTAATATCATTAACGGCATTATCCAAAGCCACCAGAAAGCTGGAACATGCCGTATCAACCACTTCACTTTTTCCCTGGAAATCCAGTAACCAGGATACGCGATTGGCCAGAATCGAATGCACGGTACCCGTTGATAAAAAAGAAATAATCGGTACTTTCTGCTCTCTCATCAATTCCGCATAATCATTTTTTGATACACCGGCATATACCCCAATATCCCTTCCTGCCAGGCTTGCCGGGTTATACCCTGCATCTTCAATAGCATGCCATGTGGACTCCAGAAACAGTCTATGTTGCGGGTCCATGTAACTTGCTTCACGGGGGGATATTTTGAAAAAAAGCGAATCAAACCCGGCCACATCTTCAATGAAGCCCCCATATTTTATATTTGTTTTACTTTCATCACTGGCAGGATCTCCATAATAATCCTGCCAATTCCACCGGTCTTTTGGTATTTCACCCACACAATTTTTTCTGGAAATCAGGTTATCCCAATATTCCTCATAATTTTTTGCACCTGGAAATCGGCAAGCCATTCCAATGATTGCAATATCGTCAGTTTTTCTGCTGTTTTTTGTTTTCATAATTGATTTTTCAATGGGTGCTTTGTTCATTGACAGGTTGATGCTGAAGAATATTCACAGGTGAATGGCCCACTTGTCCGTCATTTTTGAGTCTGCCGACAACATGCAATTCGCCTTTTTTCATAAACCCCAGGTCACCGGTTCGCAGATACGGTCCATCACCAGAACCTTCAAGATAAATATTAAACATTTTTTCTTTTTCCGCAGGTTTACCCCAATAAGCAATCGCATTGCAGGCACTGCTCACCAAAATTTCCCCCAGCTCCAGGTCATCACTTCTTATTCGCGTTCCCGGAACAACAATCACTACCTGCACACCGGGAACTGCTGAACCACAACTGATAATTTTAATATTTTCGTGACCACTCTGGTTTTTACCTACCATACTTTCTGCTAAATATTGCAGAGACTGACGAGGAATAATTGTGGAATTATTTTCTTTATTTCTGCCTGATGTTACACAGCTAGATTCCGCTAACCCATAAATTGAAGTCAAAGCCTTTTTCTGTAAACCGCAGCCTCTGAATTTCTTAAAAAAACCATCCATCGTTTCTTTTTTTACAGGTTCGCCACTGTTATACGCTGTATTCCATTTGGATAAATCAAAATTATGTTGAGAAGAAAACTCTTGTTCAACACATAGACTATAGGCAAAATCAGGAGCACCACTGAATGTGGCTTCGTATTTAGTAATCGCATGTAACCAACCATGAGGATTCTTATAAAAATCAAATGGGGAATATATATATCCTCTATAGCCACAATAAAGTGGCTGAAGAATACCTAAAACCAGACCTAGATAATGATAATGAGGTAACCAGTTAACTGACCGGCTCGATGTTGTCAGTCTATATTCACTTTTAATGGATTCATGTGTATTTTTCATATTGTCATGACTGATCATGACAAATTTAGGGATTTTGTTTTTATCTGATGTACGTTGTAAATAAGCAACGCTGGTATTTTCGATTAAAGGCATGGACCAATAATCTGCGGAATTTTCCGTTATTTCTTCTACCGATAGAAAAATTTTTTCGGATAACGTTTTGGATTTGAAAAAATATTGAACGACTTCATCTAAAATTGACGTGCTTGTAAGCACAACATCAACATTTGTTTTTTCAATAACATCTTTTATGTTAAATACTCGATCATCACTGTGATGAGCATTTTTCGATGGCGGCGCTGTCACTACCGGAATAGCACCGCTGTACATCACTCCCATAAAGGCATAAATAAACTCCAGTCCCTGTGGGAAAAGTAACAAAACTCTATCCAATGGAGAAATTATTTGCTGAAGCCTTCCCGCAATTACTGCCGCCCGGACATGTAATTGTTGATTGGATAACTGGCATACAACATTACACTGAT
>JAADID010000199.1 GCA_013151505.1 Chlorobiota bacterium
ACTACATATTCAATACATTACCTGTCCTTTTAGAAACACGCTGTACGAATAACTTTTGACAAACCCTGTTTTCGTATTATATTTGTTGCAACTTTTAACCAAATACTATATAAGCAGATAATGATTGACTGATTCTTTTGGAAAAACTTACCTGTTAGGGGATAAACTTTGGAAACATTGCTGGTGTGTAAAACTTTATTGTTTGGCTGGCACTAACTGCCCGGAAACAATGAACAGGGAAGAAATTATGTTTACAGAATAATTGCATTCATGGTATTTTTTTAATCTCGTTGAAAAGAAAATATTTATGTTCAGACATTTAATTTTTATAATTCTTATTCATGTTGTGCTGCTGTCAAATGCACAATACAGCTATGATTTGTTAATTCGTACACCAGAAGATGAAAAAGCAGAATTTGTTTATCACGACAAATTGAGTGATGAACAAATTATGATCGTGATTGTTGATTGCAATTCCAGTACAGATACAAACTGTACGGCTCAATGCTCAATTTACACAATAGACAACACGAGTGACACGACCCTTTGGCCCTTTGAAGACCACCGGGGAGATACCTTATTTTCCATCAATAATCTTGTGCGGGAAGAAACCGGAGATTATTTCATGACCGGAATTGGATGGACACTGGACAGCATAGGGAGACCTAACGATGTTTTTGATTACAACACAAGATGGAACAGTAACCATGAAAGTTTATGGGAAACTATTCATCAGCGGCCACAGCAATTCAACGGGTATTCCAAATCTGACATGTTCAATATTTTAAAGTTGATAAATGGAAATTACCTTATAGGAAAGAGCATTTACGCAGGTGATCCGCGCAGGTATTATTACTTAACTGAAGTTGACCCGAATACGGGAACCGTTATAAAAGAAAAAGTAATGCCTTTTCGGGGCGGATATTTACAAGGATTGACATATACCATTGATTCTACTGAAATAATGTTACATGCCGGAGGTAGTATTTATATGCGGGAATGTAAAAGAAATACCGAGGGAGTGATTATCCTTGATACAGCTACCTATGATACTATCCGCAGTTATTGCTATAACAGGGATAATGATGACCCTGAAAAGTACTGGTGTGTTCATCTGCCATACAATGCGAAAATCAGGAAAGATAATAAGTTAATCGTGGGCGGAACCGGATATTGCCATAATGTTCAGCAGGGAGTGATTGAGCGTTATTTGTTTGTTTATCAATATGATTCGGGTTTTAATTTACTCAAAAGGGTTTTCCTGACTAATCCTGATACGATTATTGATGCAGGTTGGTATCAAAGTATGGATATTAACCAGGATAGTGAAATCTGTTTAGTTGGAAATCACAACAGGCAGAAGGGGCCATGGTCAAGCATTTATGACTGGATATATCTGGCGAAGTTAGACACAGGTCTGAATATAATCAGCGAACGGTATCTTGGCGGAGATGCATACTATACGGTATATAGCATGGCTGCCACTACCGATGGAGGGATGGTGGTAGCAGGCACACGTTATGATTATCTTGTAAACAATTACGAACGCGATGCTTTTGTATTCAAAACGGACGGCGGATTGTGGGTAGGTCAGCATGAAAATTCGGTAATCCCCATACACTCTGTCATTGTTTATCCCAACCCGGGGAATCAGGAGTTGAATATACGGACAACAGAATATCCATCAGAATTTGAATTGTATGACACGCAAGGGAAACTCATTATGTTGCAGTATGTTGATCAGCATATTACCCGGTTAAACACTTCTGATTTATTGCCGGGGTTTTACATTTGGGTCCTTAAAAAAGATTGTCGCATAATAGACAAAGGGAAATGGATAAAACAACAATAATATTAACCTTAATAAAATAGATTATGAAAAAGTTATTTCTATTGACTGCATTGTTCATCTTTTCTTTTTCCGAAATTACTGCACAGTGTACAGGTTGTGGAGGAACCACAAATACGGGAACAAACTCCAGCGCCATAGGAACCGAAACGGTTTCCACGGGACATTCTTCATTTGCATCAGGTGTCCGGTCACAAGCTACAGAAGATTTTACTACTGCATTAGGATTCCATGCATACGCTACATATTCAAAAAGTATAGCTATCGGAAGCATGGTAAAAGCTGATAAGTATAAATCAATAGTAATAGGAGCCGGAGAGAAAAACGCTGACGTTTATTTAACAAGTCCAACAGGTAAAAGTTTAACAATAGGTTTTAATAGTCAATATCCTACACTTTTTGTAAGTACATCACCTCAATCTGGCTACTATGACAAAACCGGCCGCATCGCCATCGGTAACATGACCGACCCACAGGCCAAGCTACATATCTATTCAGACGACAATGAATCCGCTACCCTCTTTTTGCAACCATCCAACTGGAACTTAGATTACGATGCCGAAATCTGGCTGGGAGATACAAGCCACAGTATCAGCGCGGTAGTAAACAAAGGGTTGGTTTTCAATACCGGTAATCATTTCATTTTCAACAATGGCTTTCTCGGCCTGGCAACCGATGAACCATCCGCTTTGCTTGATGTGAACGGCACCGCACGAATACGGGGACTTTCCGGAGAAAATGATCGTATCGTGCTGGCCGACAGTTTAGGGAATTTGAAAACAGGTGCTTTTTATCAGTCATGTACAAGTTGCGAAAACACGCAGAATACCGGTACAAACTCCAGTGCAATAGGTTTCGAAAGTATTTCATCAGGAAATGCATCATTTGCATCAGGTTTCAGAGCGGAAGCAACCGAAAATTACACTACCGCACTGGGGTTCTATTCAAAGGCAACCTATTCCGGTGCAATTGCCATTGGAAGTATGGTGAAATCAAATGCACATGATGCGGTTGTCATCGGAAGTGGAGGTCCATGGAATGAAGATATGTATCTGGAAAATAATATTCCACGGAGTTTGATGGTTGGTTTTAGCAGTATCTTTCCCACATTGTTTGTATGTGAATCCAATGAACCCTGGTTTACCAAAACAGGCCGGGTTGCCATCGGTAATATGACTTCACCCATTGCCAAGCTGCACATTTATTCAGATAATGATGAACCGGCCACATTGTTTTTACAGCCATCCAACTGGAGTGCGGAATACAATGCCGAAATCTGGCTGGGGGATACGAGCCACAGTATCAGCGCCGAAATAGACGAAGGACTGATTTACCAAACACAGGAAAACCATGTTTTCAAGGGTGGCAACATTTATATCGAGGATATTGACAAAGGCATCATCATGAAATCGCCGGATGGCAGATGCTGGCTCGGGAAACTGGACAACAACGGAACGCTTAACTTTGAATTGATGGAATCCTGCCCGGGAGAGCCGAATGCCATCTTTGAAAAAGGACAATCAAACAGGAACGGAGCGCTGAAAGTTTATCCCAACCCCACGAATGATTACCTGAACATTGAAATGGAAAACCCAGAGCACAAACTCTTGTCGGTCAGTCTGCTGGATGAAAAAGGAACGGAGCTGAAGTTTTCAAAAACCACTGCTGCCAAAACCATGCTTTATACCGGAGATTTGATGAGGGGAGTTTACTTTGTAAAGGTTACCGGCGATGGGTTTCAGCGTACGGCTAAAGTGATAAAATGAACCGTAAAACAAATTTTGAGTATGTAGCTCTGGCCCAAGCCGTGCGCAGGGCTGTCGCACAAGAGCCAGAGGGGGGTAATATTATTAGTGGAATTTAACATGAAAACATATTTAATATTATTTCTAATTTTAATATTTTCTTGTTCAATGGTCAGTGAGCAAAAAATTGACAAAAGCAATTCAGAACCTCCATTATTAGCTGCTGCAAAATATTATCACATTTCAGATCTAAAAAAATGGCGGCTTGATGTTTCTTGGGTTGAAAAAAACTTCAAACTTCATGATACGATAAATGTCCTTTATTCTGGAGGTTATTATTATTATAAAAAGAAAGCAAAAGACACACTTTATTTATTACATTTTGAATATTATGATTCAAAATATGACACAGTTTTTATTCCAGATGAATTTTATAAAAGATATGAGAATGATGCTTTTCAGCATGTTATTCTTTTTGGCAAAAATGGGGATACGTTGTTTCATTACAAAGCAGATTTATTTAGATCATTAAAAAAAGTATTTTTATCTGGAAAGTATTATTATCAATATATCTTTTTTGAAGAGATGAACAATAAACAGCGCGATTTCTTTATAATGCATAAAGACTCTCTTATTCATGTTAAGGGTCATGATTTACCAAAATTACCCGAATACAATAATCCATAGACTAAAAAAATGATACTCACGTTGGAATCCCAACCGATGCCAGTCTTCCGGCCCGGCCTTGCGGGCAGGCCCGCCTGACCCTGTCCGCCGGAGCAATCGCGGAGGAGGGATTTATTACCGGCATTTGAAATGTTACATTTCGACCCGCTGAAAGCCACCTTCGCTAACGCCTGTTTTGTGGCCCGTTCAGCGGGTCCGTGATTCCATCTCCTTCGTCGAAAGCAAGCCGCAGGCGGCATCAATGTCCTGTCCGCGAGAGGCGCGGATGGTGGCGGTGATGCCTTTGGCGTTGAGGGCATCCCTGAATT
>JAADID010000246.1 GCA_013151505.1 Chlorobiota bacterium
TCATCGCTGGCATCCATGGTCAACTCAACTTCAACAATTTTTACCATGGACATCTTTAAACCCTATTTGTCGAGAAAAGACGGCAAAGACATTGACGTAAAAGTAGGCCGGATTGCCGGTGGCATCGCCCTGGCCATTGCCGTATTTGTGGCTCCGCTATTGGGAAGTATTGAGCAGGCATTTCAGTATATACAGGAATATACGGGGTTGGTCAGTCCCGGAATCCTGGCGGTATTTATGATGGGATTGTTTTACAAAAAGACGAACAACCGGGGGGCCGTGGCCGGCATACTGGCATCCATTCCCATCGCCCTGATTTTAAAATTGCCTTATTTTGAAATGCCCTGGATGGATCAGATGTTTTATACCTTTATCCTGACTATGGTTGTTATTATGCTGGTCAGCCTTTCGACCAATCCTTATGATGATGACCCGAAGGCCATTTCTTTTACCAATTCCATGTTTAAAACCGGAAGGGCATTTAACATCGGATCTTATATCATCCTGATCATTCTCGTGGTGTTGTATGCCGTATTCTGGTAATGCAGTTTTTAACCATTTTCAAACGGGTCAGATAACAGCCGGATTACATGTTAAACCAGTCAACGATTCTGGAGGTTTTATTTTTTGATTCGCTTTTGTGATAGAACTCATTGTTGTGCGGGTCATACACATAATCTTTGGCCCATTCTTCATGTTTTTCACCGATCTCTTTCACTGCCTCAATGATGTAGGCCAGTTCTTCATCGGTCATGGTCGGGTGAAGCGAAATGCGGACGAAACCGGGTTTTTCGGAAAGGTCGCCTTTTTTTATCAGGTCGGTAATGTGTTTCGATTTTTCAGGCGTTACATTCAGCAGGAAATGGCCGTAAGTCCCCGCACAGGCACAACCGCCCCTGACCTGGATGCCAAAGCGGTCGTTCAGCAGCTTGACGATCAGGTTAAAATGGATGTTCTCAAACCAGACCAGAAAGAAAAGATACCCAGCCGGTTTTTTACATGGCCTGCCAGGATGTGAAGGCCTTTGATTTTGGAAAAACCGTCAAGCGCCTGTTTGACAAGTTCTTCTTCACGCTGTTTCATCAACCGGGTATTCATTTTATTTTTCACCTGAATGGCCATTGCAGCACGCATGGCCTGCAGGAAACCGGGCGTTCCCCCGTCTTCCCTCAGTTCAATGTCTTCGATATACTGGTGTCCCCCCCAGGGATTTGTCCATTCCACTGTTCCGCCGCCGGGATGGTCGGGAACCGTGCTTTTGTAAAGTTTTTTATTGAAGATCAGCACACCCGAGCTTCCGGGGCCGCCCAGGAATTTGTGGGGTGAAAAGAAGATGGCATCCAGTTGCTTCATCGGGTCGTCGGGATGCATGTCAATGTCAACATAAGGCGCCGAACCGGCAAAATCAATGAAAGCCCACCCGCCGTTTTCGTGCATGATGGCTGCCAGTTCGTAATAATCGGGCATAATGCCCGTGACATTTGAACATGCCGTAAATGCCCCGATCTTTTTTTTCCGGTTTCTGTAATTCACGATCAGCTTCCGCAATTCGTCGGGGTCAACAAGGTTATTTTTATCGGGTGGGATCAGCACGACATCGGCATAAGTCTCCAGCCATGAAGTGTGGTTGGAATGGTGCTCCATGTGGGTAACAAAAACCACGGGTTTATCAACTTTTTCCTTACACTTTCCGTCTTCGTAAACACAGCAGGATTTGAGGCCGAGGATTCGCTGAAATTTATTTACAGCAGCAGTCATTCCAAAACCGGTGGTTATGATCACATCATCCTCATTTGCATTTACATGTTTTTTGATCTGCTTATGGGCGTATTGATAAGCTTTGGTCATCAAAGTGCCTGTTTCGGTGGTTTCGGTATGTGTGTTTCCGATAAAGGGGCCGATTGTTTTTAAAATTTTTTCTTCGACAGGTCCGTATAACCGGCCGCTGGCAATCCAGTCGGCATACACCATTTTCTTTTTCCCGTAAGGGCTTTCAAACTCCTGATCTATCCCTATTATATTTTTTCTGAACTGATCGAAATGTTTTTCCAACTTACTTTTCATGAGATGCCGGTTTTATCAAAATAAAGGGTAAAAATACAAATTTCAGACATGAAAAATACAAACGGTTTACTCAAGCCAGGGGTCGAGGTTGGTGTTGGGATTGGCGTAAATATCGTTTCCGCTGAAACGCATGATGGTGGTTAAATGCTCAATTTGTCCCGATGCAATCCGGTCGTTTTCATCGTAAGATAAAATGAGGCGATAATCGTTCACTGCTTGCCCCAGATTTTGAAGTTTAACATAAAGTTCGGCCCGTGCGTGTAAGAGCGGAATATCCTCTGCAGAATTTTTCATACTTTCGTTCAGCATCGGGATCACATTCCTGATATCCTCTGCTCCTTTGGCTTTTTTTGCTTTTTCGATCAGCCTGCCGGTTCTTTTATCCATTGTTTATGCTATTCGTAATAACAAATGTAGGCGCTTACCTGCTCCACTTTCAACTTAAAATTTTTGTGTCCGGGCACTTCGAATCCTTTACCCTGGCTGGCTATCGTCCACGCGCCGCCTTCATACCAGGCTGAAATTTCGCCATGGGTTACTGTGAAAATTTCTTTTTTAATGGAGCCGAACTCGTATTCACCGGGGGCAATAATACCAATTGAAAATGCCAGCTTGCCATCATCATAAGTCAGTGACTGAACCCTGTCGCCATGATATTTCCTTAACTGATACATGATTATTGTGTTTTATGATTATTAATTCTCTAATCAAAAATATGATTTTTTCCAGGAAAATCCGGGATAAACCGGCAAGATTATCCTTATTTGGAAAGTTTTATAAACAAGTCCTCCCTCGTACCGGCGACTGAGGTCACCGGTACAAATTTTTCCGATTCCCGACAAACCGGACTGCTTCGACCGAAAAGGTTATTCCGCCGTGGATATCCTCACCAGTTTGATCTCAATATCTCCGAGTTCGGGCAAAATGGAAATCCAGTTGTTGTCGTCTGAAAACCATTTGTACTGGTTGCCTACCCTGATGATAAAATCGTTGTATTCGCCGTTGGCGGGAACCGGCACAACAAAACCGCCGTTTTTCCCTTTGTCGCTGCCGTAGCTGAAGATGATCTTAAACGGCTTATCACCCAGATTTTTGGCTTTGATCAGCACATAATTTGTTTTCCTGAATTTTACCGGTATCGGTTTGAAACTGAATTTTTCCGAAACGCCGTTTTTGATCTGAACGGTTTGTCTGATCACGTCAACGATGGCATTTTCTTCGATGTAACGGGTGATTTTACCGATCATTTCACGCGCATAACTTTCATCGGGCATCAAATCTTCCGCTTTCTTGTATGCCAGTATGGCTTTATCATAAATTCTTGCCGCATACAATTTGTCTCCGTCGGCAATGGTGATGTCATATTTGGCTTTTGCTTTCCGCAGCTCCTCTTCGATTTTCGTATTGCACTCTGCCAGGCGGCGTGAGGGGTAATCAACGCCGGGTTTGATGCTGGTTGCAATTTTATACTGTCTGGCCGCTTCGTTGTAATCGCCGTGGTCATAAAGGTTGTCCGCTTTGGTAACAGCTTCCTGGTAACGCTGTTCTCTTTCGGCTTCCAGTTTTTTCAGGATGGTATTTATCTCTCCGATTTGCTGTCGGGGATATGATTCGCCTGCTTTCAGATTCAAGGCCTTTTCGTATTCAACTTTTGCCAGCTCGTAGTTCTTTTCTTTGAACAGTTTATCCCCATCCCCGATCAGTTTTTTGTAATCGGCTTCCAGGGCAAGGGCTTTTTCGTAATTGATTTTCATGGTACGGGCTTCCAGCCGCTTTTTATCCGCTTCCTGTCCTTTGGGGTTAACCTCCAGCGCCTCACTGTAAATGGCGATGGCCTGCGCATACTCCTTCAACCCGACAAGCGAGTCGGCCTGCGCGATCAAAGCTTTGTATTGTTTTTCCATTTTCTGCTGCTGTATGCGTGCCTGAACAACACTGTCAATACGTGTGATCTCCTTTTGGGGCAGAGGATCACCGGGTTTCAGCTCAAGGGCATTCTGATACGCTTTCCTGGCCTCATCCAGCTTGTCCTCTTTGAATAACCTGCCTGCCAGTAAAATAACCTGTCCGAATTTCTCATCAATTTCACGTTGTTTTTCAGCGTTGGCAAGGTATTGTTGGATCTGATCAATTTGTTGTTGCGGATAACTGTCCATTGATTTGATCGCCTGCGCTTCGGTGTATTTTTTGATGGCCAGGTCGTAATGTCCGGAAGAATACAGCCGGTCGGCTTCAGCAACAATTGCATTGTACGCCGAATCCTGCTGTGCCGCAATTGCGATCAGCTTTTCCTGTTTGTCTATTTCGTTCAGCTTTTGCTTCGGGTACTCGTCGTCAGGATTAATTTTCAAAGCCATATTATATTGCACTCTGGCATCCTTATACTTTTTCTCGTCAAACAGCTTATCGGCTTTTGCGATCATGTCCTTATAATCGGCCTCAAATTTCTTCTGCTGTTCGGCATAATAGTTTTCAATGTCCTTTAACCGGGATTGCGGATATTTTTCGTCAGGCTTCAGGGTAAGCGCCATGTTGTAATCACCCTTTGCCAGCTCATATTCCTCAATATTGTAAAGACTGTCAGCCGAACGGATGTAGCGCGTGTAGTTCCTGTCAAGGTTTTTGCGCTGATCGGTCAGCAGGTCGTCAATCTTTTGCATCATATCCTTCGGATAATTATTCTCCGGCCAGGCTTTTGACGCTTCCCTGTATTTTGCACGGGCAGCAATAAAATCTTTACTGATGTACAATTCATCGGCTTTCTCGATCAACCCGTTGTATTTAAGCTGTTTGTCAGCCAAACCTTCAATATCTTTTATTTTTTTGTTGACTGTTTTATTGCCGGGGAAAATAAGATGGGCTTTCTGGTAAAACGACAGGGCCGTAACATAGTCTTCGATCAGCATGTACTGGTCTCCTTTTTGCACGGCTTCCTTGAACATCCCGATTTTCTTTTCATAACCTTTTTGCATTTCCGTGACCATGGCTATTTTTTCGGCAGGCTCCTTCCGGTCAGGCAATAGTCGCTGGGCCTCACGGTAAACGATAATGGCGCTGTCGTAGTTGTCCTTTGCTATCATGCGGGCGCCCTCCTGCATGGCCAGGTTATAACTGATCAGTTTATCTTTTTGTTCGGCTCTTTTTCTTTGAATTTTAGCGATCTGATCCTGCGCATAGGCATCGCCGGGGATCACACCGAGAGCTTTCCGGTATTGAGCCAGCGCTTTGTCGTAGGCCCCTTCATCAAAAAATACGTCAGCCAGGTCAATGATGTCGTAATATTTTTCCTCCTTTGCCTGAGAAGCTTTCATTTTATCAACAACCGCTCTAATTTGTTTTGCGGCATAGGCATCCTCGGGCTTTAACTTCAA
>JAADID010000270.1 GCA_013151505.1 Chlorobiota bacterium
TCGGGTGCTGGTTGATGGCATCTTCCACTTCTGCCGTTCCGATGCGGTGTCCCGAGACATTGATCACATCATCTATGCGTCCGATGATGCGGTAGTACCCCTCTTCGTCACGTTTTGCCCCGTCGCCGGTAAGGTATAGCCCCGGGAAAGTGGAAAAGTAGGTTTGATAACACCTTTTGTGGTCACCGTATGTAGTACGCAATATTCCCGGCCACGGGAACTTGATGCAGAGGATACCTTCCACACCGTTTCCTTTCAGCTCTTTACCTTCCTGGTCAACCAGGATGGGTTGGATGCCGGGTAACGGCAGCGTGGCAAAGGATGGTTTTGTCGGGGTGATGCCTGCCAGGGGTGAGATCAGGATACCCCCGGTTTCGGTTTGCCACCATGTGTCAACGATGGGACAGCGTCCTTTTCCCACAAGGTCGTGATACCACCGCCAGGCCTCTTCATTAATGGGTTCTCCAACGGTTCCCAAAACAGTCAGTGAACTCAGATCATGTTTTGTAACCCACTCGTCACCTTGTGCAATAAGGGCACGTATGGCCGTAGGGGCCGTGTAAAACTGATTGACTTTGTATTTGTCAACAACTTCCCAGAACCTGCCTGCATCGGGCCAGGTAGGAACGCCTTCAAACATAACGGATGTGGCGCCGGCAAGCAACGGACCGTAAACAATATATGAGTGACCCGTTACCCATCCGATGTCTGCCGTACACCAGTAAATGTCGCCGTCATTGTACTGGAAAACATTTTTGAATGTGTATTCGGCATAAACCATATAACCTCCGATTGTGTGAACCACCCCTTTAGGTTTTCCGGTAGATCCCGATGTATAAAGGATAAACAGCATATCTTCCGAATCCATGACTTCGGCTGTGTTCTCCGTTCCCACATCCTCAATCACATCAGACCACCAGATGTCGCGCCCTTCGTTCCATTTAATATCCTGTCCGGTTCGTTTCAGCACAATATTGTGCTCAACAGTCGGGCAATTTTCCAGCGCTTCATCGGCAATGTCTTTTAGCGGAATGGTTTTCGATCCCCGGTATCCTCCGTCGGAAGTGATCAGCGCTTTGGCTTCTGCGTCAATGATCCTGTCGGCCAGCGAAGTAGCTGAAAATCCGGCAAAGACGATGGAATGGATGGCGCCGATCCTGGCACAGGCCAGCATGGCAATGGCCAGTTCGGGAACCATGGGCAGATAAATAGCGACCCTGTCGCCCTTTTCGACACCGAGTTTTTTCAGGCCGTTGGCAAACTGTTTGACTTTATCAAACAGTTCACCGTAGGTGAGTTTGATCTCGGGTTCATTGGGGTCGTTGGGTTCCCAGATCAGGGCAACCTGGTCTTTACGCATGAACATGTTCCGTTCGAAAATATTTTCCGTGATGTTCAGTTTACCATTTACAAACCACTTGACAACAGGAGCCCCTTCTCCGGTAAAGCGCCAATCGAGTACCTGATCCCATTTCTTGCGCCAGAAGTGAGTTTCGGCAATCTTAGCCCAGAATTTCTCCGGATCGGCTACGCTTTCCTGATATTTCTCGAGGTATTCGGCAAAACTTGTTATTTTGTTTAACATAATTGTAAAATTTGAAAAAGGTTACTATTAAGATTAAGGTCTTGTAAACAAAAAAAAACCACCCATCGAATTTACATATTCTATTGAGCAGTTGTTTTTCATATTCATTTAATTTCTATCGTAATGTTGATTACGATACCAACAAATATAAGCCAAAAAAAATGGAATTTCCTATTGATTTTGATTTTTTCATTAAGTCTAAATAAAATTTGTAAAACACGGAAATACAACATGATACAAAGAAAATATAACGTGTTTCAGTGTCACTATAACCGGAAATCCGTTTGTTTTTATCTGAAAAAATAAAAAATTCCGTCAGCTTTGTTAAAAAATTAACGATAAAACGATCTGCCGGGAATAAAGCGACAGCCGGATTTAATAAAAAAAATTGTCGTATAAAAATTGGATGTAGTTTTGTAAGGAAAACTATTTGGCGAATATGGGCGGCATTTCCGATTCAATATATTATCATGCTTTTCTTCATCCTGAAATGAATGCGGTAAAAATTATACCGGAGAATAATCAATCGCATAGTCTCATAAAGTTTCAGTCAGACACGATTCATTATATTGAAAGTACATTTTTGCCCGGCCGGCATACGGAAATAATCCAGAAACTAAATCCGGCGGCATTTCAGGACTGGATGATATGGGGTTTACTTTTGTTGGCATTTGCTTTGGCCGTATTTTGGTTTTATATGCCCGTACAGATTATGTCTGTTTTTTCAATTTCCGGTAAAAAGAAATATTTCCGTAAAATCAGACAGGCTACAGACTATGAGCCGGGTATTCTGATCAAATTGTTTTTTGTTTTAACCTATTGGTTTACCATCAGTTTGTTCATCTTTTTGACGGTTGATAATTTTATCCCTGACCTTGTGGCGCATTTTAAATTAAATCCGCGATTACAGGTGCTTTATATTACCGGAGCTATCGCGATTTTGTTTTTATTCCGGTATGTTTTTATCATGGTAACGGGATTTATTTTCAACACAACCGATATGGCTTTTCAACAACTCAGGCTATATCTGAATACCGATTATGCTACGGGGGTGATCCTCATCCCGTTATTATTGTTGATATTACTGGTAAATGTTGAATTTTTATTCTATGTGGCATTGTTTATTGTTGTCATGATTTACGTTTTCAGATGGCTGATATCGTACAAAATATCAAAAAGTAATTCCGGGTTTTCTTCATTACATTTATTTATGTATCTTTGCACGCTCGAAATGATACCCTTTTTGTTGTTGCTGAAAGTGTTGGAATTAAGGTTTATTTGAAGGGCAGAAACGGCAAAAAGGAAGAGTGTTTACGGAAATTAAAAGGTTGAAAATTGAAAGTTAAGAACATTCTCGTTTCCCAACCAGAGCCTGCTGATATCGAAAAATCACCTTATGGTGAACTTTGCAGGAAGTATAATGTGAAAATTGACTTCCATAAATTCATTAAGATAGAAGGGATCAGTGCGAAAGAATTCAGGTTGGCCAAAGGTAGTTTTCAGGGCCACACGGCTGTGATATTGACAAGTCGCCATGCGGTAGATCATTTTTTCAGAATGGCCAAAGAGCTCCGTTACGAAGTGCCCGATTCATTGAAATATTTCTGTATATCGGAATCAACGGCTTATTATCTTCAAAAATATGTTCAATACAGGAAGAGGAAGATTTTTTATGGCAAACAGAATTTTGCCGACCTGCTGGAGGTAATCAAAAAACACAGGGAAGAAAAATTCCTGCTTCCATCGTCTGATATTCATAAACAAAGCATTTTTAAAATGCTTGACGCCGAAAAGATTGATTATACCAAGGCCGTAATTTACAGGACTGTTGCCAGCAACCTGTCGCATCTGGACCTCGACAAATACGATATGATGATCTTTTTCAGCCCGGCGGGCATCCAGTCGCTGAAAACCAATTTCCCGGATTACAACCAGGGAGATCAGTTGATTGCCGCTTTTGGCAAAACCACCGCGAAAGCAATAAAAGAAGCCGGACTGAGGTTGAATATCCCTGCGCCGACCCAATCGGCGCCTTCCATGTCAATGGCTGTGGAAGAATATCTGGCCAAACTGGCTAAAATGAACCGTAAAAACGGGAGAAACGGACAGAAATAAGTCTTCAGTCTTTAGTTGACAGCCTACCTTCTATGTCTTTATAATTTAGTAAAAAGGACAATACCCGGTGAAAATTCCCAATAATCAATTCCCCAATTCAACCAATTCAACCGATTCAACCGATTCCCATTAACCATTTTCTGCCAGTTTCACCCACTTCACCAAAATTCCCTACTCTTTATTTTTTGTATCAATGATGATTGTAACCGGTCCGTCATTTACGAGAGACACCTGCATCATGGCGCCAAACTCTCCGGTTCCGACCGGTTTGCCGAGGTGGATTTCCATTGCTTTTACAAATTGTTCATAAAGGGGAATAGCCGTTTCGGGGCGGGCAGCTTTTATGTAAGAAGGCCTGTTTCCTTTTTTTGTGCTGGCATGCAGCGTAAACTGGCTGACAACGATGGCATCCCCGTCCACATCTGTTACCGACAGGTTCATGACATTGTTTTCGTCGTTGAAAATACGAAGGCGGGCAATTTTACCCGATAGCCACTCAATATCCTGACCGGTATCTGCTTCTTCAATCCCAAGCAGGATAAGCAAGCCGTTTCCGATACGGGAACAAACTTTCCCGCCGATAGATACCGAGGCTTCCGAAACCCGCTGAATAACTGCTCTCATATTTTTGATTTTGACCTTTGCAATTTATTAATTTTACCGAAAATAAATGTCATGGCCAGATTAAGTGTAAATATCAATAAAATTGCCACATTAAGAAATGCAAGGGGAGGGAATCTTCCCGATGTCCAAAAGGCGGCTGTTGATTGTGAAAGGTTCGGTGCACAGGGGATTACGGTTCATCCCCGTCCTGATGAGCGGCACATCACACGTAAGGATGTGGAGTTGCTAAGGCCCTTGATAACAACGGAATTCAATATCGAGGGAAACCCGACGCCCGAATTTATTGAATTGGTTTTAAAACATAAGCCCGACCAGGTTACCCTGGTGCCCGATGATCCGGGACAGCTCACTTCCGATCACGGATGGGATACGCTGAAGCACAGGGATTTTTTGATCGAGGTGACCGGAAGGTTCCGCGAAGCCGGTATACGCACTTCCATTTTTGTGGACCCTGATCCACGCATGGTGGAAGGAGCCAAAAAGACCGGTACTGACCGCGTGGAACTTTATACGGAAAGCTATGCGGCCGGGTATCATGCAGACCGGGAAAAAGCCATCAAACCTTTTGTTGAAGCGGCAAAAGTTGCCAAAGAGGTTGGTTTGGGACTGAATGCAGGCCACGACCTGAACCTGGACAACCTGCATTATTTTGCAGAGAATATCCCCTGGCTGGATGAAGTTTCCATCGGGCACGCCCTCATTTGCGATGCTTTGTACTTTGGCCTTGAAAATGCGATACAACTTTATTTGAGAGAGTTGCGGCTGAAATAAACATACGGGTTTGTGTTTCGCGCTTGGATGCTCAAAACAAAATAAAGAACTATTTTCTATTCCATCCTTCTTGTGGTTTTGATGGCCTGGCTTATCAGGATGGCTACCAGTAAAATAAAACCGAGCGATGTGATGCTTATCAGCACATTGTCGTGTGTGAAAAAGCTGAAATAAAACAAGCTGTGGAATAAAGCAGCCGCAATAATGGCAGTCAGGTTTTCGAGAATCGGGTTTTTTCTGTATCTGCCCGAGCCTACAAAATAACCCATTGTGACCCCAAAAACAATATTGGCAAAAGGATAGGCGTAAAGCAGGATGTAGAAATATTCTTTGAAATTCTCATAAAACGAAGGCGTTATACCAATGATCCTGTATGCGATCAGGACATTTGCCGCCATCGCAAAGCCCAGTCCGAGAAAAATCCCGAAAATAATGCCGTCAATAGGGTTTTTGATGGCTGTAAATTTGGGAAGTGCAATTCTCAATGCAATGTACTTGAATAATTCCGCCGTAAATGCCAGCCCGATGACAATGTAAAAGAGTGTTCTTTTCAGCCCGCGATAATTGTCATGCCAGACCAGGTCGAGCAGGTACTTGGCCAGCACAACAACAACCACACTTATAAACCCCAGTATCAGTACATTTCTGATACTTCCCCAGTCTTTGAACCGGCCACTGTTTAAAAGGATAATACCAATTAAAATAAGGAAGGGTGCAACGGCAAACGAAATGTAAATTGTTGAATTCATAATAGTTTAAATAATCGGTTACAACGTCAAATATAAGAAATGTTTGTAATTTTAGTCGCTTAATACAAAATATTAAATAAAAAATGATGAAAAAAGTCATTATTCAAAAGCTGAATGAAAAGGAAATTGATGAGAAAGGCATACGTTCATGGCCTGTCTGGACAAAGGAAATTTCACGTTTTGACTGGACTTATTCGGGTGATGAAGAGTGTTACATCATTGACGGCGAAATTGTCGTGGAAACCGATGACGGAAATTATCATATCAAGCCGGGGGATTTTGTAACATTTAAAGACGGCCTGAAATGTGTCTGGGATATCAAAGCCCCGGTAAAAAAACATTATAATTTTCCATGAACGGATTAAAAAAAGGAAAAGTCCTGCGCTCTACGGGCAGTTGGTATGCTGTTATGGATTCGGGCGGAAATGTTGTAGAATGCAAGCTGAAGGGGAAATTCAGGATCAGGGGGATCAGGACAACCAATCCGGTGGCTGTGGGTGATGTGGTGGAATACCGTGTTGATGAAATACAAGGCACAGGGGTGATCGAGAAAATTCATGAACGGCATAATTACATCATCAGGAAAGCCACCAAACTTTCAAAAGCCGTTCATATCATAGCGGCCAATATTGACCAGGCGGTCGTAATCGCTTCATTGACAATGCCCCGGACTCCCACAGGTTTTATTGACCGGTTTTTGACCACGGCAGAGGCATATCATATTCCCTCGGTGGTTGTTTTCAATAAATACGACCTTTATGGTGAGAAAGAAATGGATTTGCTTGAATATTATGCCGGTTCTTATAAAATGGCGGGTTACAAGGTTTTAATAACTTCCGTTCCCGACAAGTTACAGTTAGACGGGTTTAAAAATATGCTGAAAGATAAGGTGAGCTTATTGTCAGGTCAAAGCGGCGTAGGGAAATCGGCGCTGGTGAATGCAGTTGACCCTTCGTTAGACCTGAAAGTAGGTGCCATTTCAATGTACCATAAAAAAGGAAAGCATACCACCACTTTTGCGGAAATGTTCCCGCTTAATTTTGGCGGGTATGTTATTGATACGCCTGGTATTAAGGAATTCGGACTGGTGGAATTTGAAAAGTCAGAATTGGGACAGCGTTTCCCCGAATTCAGGGAACGGATGCAAAATTGCAGGTTCAATAACTGCCTGCATGTGGACGAGCCCGGTTGTGCCGTCATCAAAGCCCTTGAAAACGGAGAGATCAGTCCTTTCAGGTATGAAAATTATTTAAAAATGTTAAACTACCTTTAATGGTCAGATAATACAGATTCTGAGTTTAAAATAATTCAATGGATATTTTAAACTTTAGAATGGTTGATGCCGTTACTTACATGAAGATAGTCCGGTCGAATTTATGAGATTGAACTATATTGAATGTGTAAGCGGTATAATATTACTTTTACATTCTGAATTGTAATTTTGCAGGAGGATTTAAAAAAGTTGATTATGATCGCAAAGCAATTGGTTACTGACGAGATCACGCCGCTTAAAACATCAAATACAGGCAGTGATGCTTTGAACTGGATGGACGAATACAAAGTTTCACATTTGCCCATCGTAAACAATGAAGTTTTCCTGGGTTTGATATCCGAGCATGATATTTATGACGTCAACAATGCAGATGAGCCGTTGGGCAGTCATAAATTATCGCTGAGCCACCCTTATGTGAATGAGAACGATTATGTGTATGATATTTTAAGGGTTATGGATGAAAATAAGCTGACACTGATTCCTGTTTTGGACGAAAAAAAGAATTACATGGGTTGCATAACACTGGAATCGCTTTTGCATTTCATGGCCACCTCATTCTCTGTGAATAACCCCGGCGGCGTAATCGTTCTTGAATTGAGCCAGACGGATTATAGTCTTACCGAAATAGCCAATATTATTGAATCGAACGATGCTAAAATACTAAGTCTTTTTATTACCGACCATCCCGATTCCACCCGCCTTGAAGTGATCATAAAAGTCAACAAAATGGAACTGGGCCCCATATTAAGTACTTTTGACAGATACGGTTATTTCGTAAAAGCTTCGATGGGAGAAGACGAAGACCTGGATGATCTCAGGGAAAATTATGATTCGCTCATGAATTACCTCAATATCTGATCATGCGTTGGGCGGGCTTTTTTTTGGTAATCCTTTTTTTGGTTGAGGTTGCCCTTGCCCAAAAAATAACACCCGCTGCCGCTCTGCTTCAGCAACCCGCTGACAGCCTTGTCACAGTAGGAACAATTGCGCTGGAAGGAAACAAAATCACAAAAGACAGGATCATTTATCGTGAAATTGAGTTTAAAACAGGTGATGTTCTGCCTGCCGATATCCTGGACAGTTTGATTACAAAAAGCCGTCAAAATCTGATGAATCGCTCACTTTTCAATTTTGCTGACATTACGAAAACACCCGATAACGGTAAAATGGACATCACGGTGAGTGTTACCGAGCGCTGGTATATCTGGCCGATTCCCGTCATTGATTTTGCCGACCGTAACTTTAATGTATGGTGGGAAACAAAAGATTTCAACCGTTTGAATTATGGTATTGACCTTCGGATTGAAAATTTCAGGGGCAGGATGGAGACGCTTGATTTTTATATTCAGGGTGGATACGACAAAACATTTGCCGCACAGTGGATTATCCCCTACCTTACAAAAAGACAATTTTTCGGACTGGGGTTTTTCGGCGGGATACAACTGAACCGTGAGGTAGCCTATACCACTGAAAACGATGATCTGTTGTATTACAAATCCGAGGACGGTTTTGCACAGGTTACCGGTTTTGGCGAGGTGGACTTCACTTTAAGGCCTAAATACAATTACCTGCACACATTAACGCTGGGTTATAATCATTATAAATTCCAGGATACATTATTGGTACTGAACCCTTCTTTTGCTGATCAATCCGAGTACAACATCTTATTTTTCAAATATTTATACAAACAGGATTTACGGGATTACAAACCTTATCCGCTGGTCGGATATTATTTTGATGCGGGTTTTGTCAAATACGGATTGGGACTGATTCCGGGTCAGGTGAATGCTTTTGTGGTGGATTTTGTTTTTGACCAGTACATCCGGATTTATAAACGTTGGTATTTTGCCTATAATTTTACATCCAGTTTTACGAATCGGGAATTGCCTTATTTTCTTCAAAACGGAATAGGATACCATGGCTTTGAGGTCAGGGGTTACGAATACAACATTGTGAACGGGAAAGATTTTGGCATTTTCAAGTCGAATTTCAAATTTGAGATCATCCCCCACACGGTGAAACGGATCAAATTTATCCGGACCGATAAATTTGCCAAAATATTTTATGCCCTCTATGCCAATGTTTTTTTCGACATGGGTTACGCAAGCGACCCCCGGCATTTTGAATCAAACAAGCTGGCTAATCAGTTGTTATGGGGCACGGGCGTCGGGATTGATTTTATTACTTATTACGATCTGGTATTCCGGTTTGAGTATTCCATCAACAAACAGGGCCGGCATGGTTTTTATATAAATCTTGTGGCGCCCATATAATGTATCAGTTAAAAAACGTTAATAAATCAGGTTGTTAACTTAATTCATTGCTATTGTATTGACAATACTGCTTATTTTTGAATTAAGTTTGCATGCCGGTTAAACCAGTGATTATGAAAATTGCCCTGTTCGGTAAAGATTACACGGATAATCAACAGCCTTACCTGCAGCTCCTTATTGATGAACTTATCGGGCGCAGTGTTGATTTGTGTATTTATAAACCGTATTATCGTATGATATCCCCCGGAATCAGGCTGCCGGAAAAACTCTCTTTCTTTTCATCGCATACCGATTTGTTAAAAGATACCACGTTGCTGTTTTCCATCGGAGGCGATGGCACTCTGCTCGACACCATTCCTTTTGTCCGTGGTTCGGGAATTCCCATTTTAGGGATCAATCTTGGCCGCCTCGGCTTTTTATCGAGCATTTCAAAAGAAGAGATAAAAGAGGCGATCGAATACGTATTTAACGGAAAATACAAACTGGATAAAAGAGCTTTGCTGAGCCTGGTCAGCCCGAAACATGTATTTGGTGATTTGAATTTTGCTTTAAACGACCTGACCGTTTACCGGAAAAACACAACATCACTGATTGGCGTGCATGTTTATGTTGACGGGGTCAAGTTAAATACATACTGGGGCGATGGTCTGATAGTGGCCACTCCCACAGGCTCCACAGCTTATTCGCTTTCGGTAGGAGGGCCTATTCTTACGCCCGGTTCCCGAAATTTTGTCATTGCACCCATCGCTTCACACAATTTAACGGTACGCCCTATCGTTATTCAGGACAGTAGCGAAATCAGGATCAGCCTTGAAGGTCGCGAAGATATATATCTGATGACAATGGATTCGCGCCATACGACCATTAGCAAGAATCATGAATTTGTCATCCGGAGGTGTGATTTTACGATCAATCTGGTACAGATGGAGCATAAGGAATTTTTCACGACAATCAGGGAAAAGCTGATGTGGGGAAAAGATTACAGAAATTAGGTATTGAGTTGATCAACAGTTATAAAACAATGAAAAGGTAACCGAAAAACCATTAA
Source organism: Chlorobiota bacterium (assembly GCA_013151505.1). GTDB lineage: Bacteria > Bacteroidota > Bacteroidia > Bacteroidales > F082 > JAADID01. The sequence goes on from JAADID010000270.1 coordinate 10,439, forward strand.
CTTCTGGTATGTTATTTTTAATTAAAAAAGTAATACTTTTGGCGCTTCAAACAAAAATATATTCAATGCGTCGCAGGATGAGAGCTAAAAAGCTGGCAGGTTTGGCAATTATGATAATAACGGTATTCTCCGGTTTGCCATCATCGGCGCAAACCCTTGAAGTGGGATTGTTCGGCGGCGGTTCTTATTACCTCGGCGAAATGAACACAGGCACCCATTTTAAAAACACCAATCTTGCATACGGAATACTGGGACGGCTAAATACCAATCGCCGGCTGGCCTATACCTTGTCTTATTACAGGGGAACCATCGAAGGCACGGATAATGTAACCGGGCGGGTCGTAGAACAGGACTACAGTTTCAAGACCCACATAAATGATATTTCCGCTACGGTTTCTTTCAATTTTCTGGAATATTTCACCGGCAGCAAAAGACATTTCTGGACGCCCTATGTATTTGGGGGGATTGGTTTTTCTTTTTCCAGGCTTTCAACTGCATTGACCGTGCCCTTTGGCCTGGGCTTCAAGTTCGGCATTTCGGAGCACCTCGGATTGGGTGTGGAATGGGGGATGAGGAAAACATTTACCGATTACCTGGATGGCGTTAATTTTACCGAATATCAGAACGGATTGGATACCGGAAGTGACAAAACAAGTACGTGGGACTGGTATAATTTCTTTGGAATAAATATTACCTATAAAATAAATCTGAGAAGCAAGCTGAAATGTAATCTGGAAGGATGGTAAGCTTCTACTGAATAATGAGTTTTAAAGACAAGATCATAAAAGAAAAGTTACCCCGGCACATTGCCATTATCATGGATGGTAACGGGAGGTGGGCCCGGAAACACGGCAAAGATCGTATTGCCGGGCACCAACAGGGGGTTGATGTGGTACGGACGATCACCGAAGTTTCGGCCAAACTGGGGATCAAGTATCTTACGCTTTATGCTTTTTCAACCGAAAACTGGAACCGGCCCAGGTTTGAAGTGGAAGCCCTGATGGATCTTTTTGTGGAAACCATCAAAATGGAACTGAAAACACTGAACAAAAACAATATCCGTCTCAAAGCCATCGGCGACCTGGAAAGCCTGCCGAGGGAAAACTATTTAAGACTTAAAGAAACCCTTGATGCCACTGCTTCAAACGACAGGATGACCCTGACGCTGGCGCTGAGTTACAGCTCGCGATGGGAAATATTGAACGCGGTGAAAAAAATTATTTCAGATTTTGACAGCCAACAATTAAAAGCAGAAAATATTACCGAGACTGTATTCTCAAACTATCTCACTACGGCCGGTATGCCTGATCCCGAGTTGCTGATCAGGACGAGCGGTGAAATGCGAATAAGCAATTTCATGATCTGGCAGATTGCCTATACCGAGTTGTATTTTACTCCAAAACTCTGGCCCGATTTTACGGAAGAAGATTTATACGAGGCCATTGTAAACTATCAAAGCAGGGAAAGAAGATTTGGATTAACAAGTGAGCAAATTAAAAGTTAACGCGAAAGGATGATAAAGAAATTCGGTAAAAAGTTGTTGGGCATTTTATTCCTGTTGTTGCCGTTTTTCCCACTTTGGCTCCAGGGACAGATCAATATCGGTACCGGGCTTTCTAAAATAAGTTACCAAAAACCAACCGATTATGTTATCGGCGGGGTAGAAGTTACCGGAGTTGAATATCTTGACAAAAACGTTATACTCATGCTCTCGGGCCTGGATATCGGATCAAGAATTAAAGTACCGGGCGATGCCATAACAGGAGCTATCCGCAAATTATGGGAACAGGGACTTTTTGACGATATTCGCATAACAGCCACAAAAGCCATCGGAAACAAAATATTTCTTAATATTTACCTACAGGAAAGACCGCGTTTGGCCAGGTTCTCGTTTACCGGCATCAAAAAGTCGGATGCAGATGATATTCGTGAAAAAATAAACCTGACAAGAGGTGATGTTGTGACCGAGCATTTGCTGATAAAAACAAAACGCATTATCCGGAACTTTTATGCCGACAAAGGATATCTGAATACAGAAGTTAAAATTGAGCAAAAACCCGATAAAAAACACGACAATTTTGAAGAACTGGTCATTGACATCAAAAAGAACAGGAAAGTCAAGATAGCTTATATAGATATTACCGGGAACAAAGCGCTGAGCGACGATGCCATCAAATCGGCCATGAAGGAAACCAAAGAAAAAGGGTTTTTCAACCCCCTCAAGCCACTGGGTCCGCTAACTATTGATCTGGTCGCCGATGCAGTGACATTTAAATTTAACAAGTTTCGTGATGACCTTATCGGCTATGCCCTGGATAATTACAAGATGAAGATATTCAAAGGGTCTAAATTCATTGAGAAAAATTACCGGGATGACCTCAACAATATTATAGCCAAATACAATAAAAAAGGATACCGGGATGCACAAATAACGCTTGATTCGGTTTTTAGTATTGATGATCGTGACCTCGGTATTATTCTCAACATTGACGAAGGAAGCAAATATTATTTCAGGAACATCACCTGGGTAGGCAACACAGTGTATTCCTCCTTGTTTTTAAGTAGTATCCTTGGTATTCAGAAAGGGGATGTTTACAACAAAGAGTTGCTCGAAACCAATCTCCAGTATAATCCGAACGGATTGGATGTCAGCTCATTGTATATGGATAACGGATATCTGTTTTTCAATGCCACTCCCGTTGAAGTGAATGTGGAAAACGATTCCATTGACATAGAGATCAGGATCTATGAAGGAAAACAGGCCCGGATAAAAAATGTGACGGTAAAAGGGAACACAAAAACCAGTGACCATGTGATCATCAGGGAGTTAAGAACAAGGCCGGGGCAGTTGTTCAGCAGGTCGAATGTGATCAGGACGACACGGGAACTGGCTAATCTGAAATATTTTGACCCCGCTTCCATACAGCCCAATATTTCACCGAATCCGGCCGACGGGACGGTGGACATTGAATATCAGGTTGAAGAAACATCTGCTGACCAGATCGAGTTGTCGGGCGGCTGGGGTTACGGCAGAATTATCGGTACGCTGGGGTTGAGTTTCAATAATTTCTCTTTCCGCAACTTTTTCAAAAAAGGAGCATGGAAACCTGTGCCGTCAGGTGACGGCCAGAAACTGTCACTACGTTTCCAGACCTATGGAAAGGGATATATGAACTGGAGTGTCTCATTCACCGAGCCGTGGCTTGGCGGCCGGAAACCCAATGCCTTTACCGTTTCTTACTATTATTCGATTTATAGCAACGGACGTCCGAAATACGATACTTTGCGTTCTATCTTCCAGATTAACGGAGTTACGCTGGGACTGGGTAAAAGACTTACCTGGCCCGATGACTTTTTTACTTTATACCAGGCTATCCATCTTCAGTTTTATTATTTACAGAATTATGCAACCATTTTCCCTATCGGTAAAGGTGACGGGAGGTACAATAACCTGAGTTACGAGATTGTGCTGGGAAGAAACTCTATTGACCAGCCGATTTACCCCACAAGAGGGTCGCAAATCTCCATCGGCCTTGAATTGACGCCTCCTTATTCATTATTCTCCGACCAGGATTATGCCAACCTGGATGATACCCAGAAATACAAATGGATAGAATATCATAAATGGAGTTTCAAGGCAAGCTGGTATCTCGGGATTACGAAGAAACTTATCCTGACACCCCGGTTCAGGTTTGGATTCCTCGGGCATTACAACAATGAGCTGGGAACAACGCCTTTCGAAAGATATTATTTGGGAGGTGACGGTCTGTCCGGATACAACAACTACGACGGACGTGAGATCATTGCTTTGCGAGGCTATGAAAACGAAACGGTAACCCCGTTGTATTATAAAGACAGAAATATCGGCGGAACAATTTATGCGAAATATACACTTGAATTGCGCTATCCTTTTACTCTTAATCCCAATTCCACTATTTTTGCCCTGGCTTTTGTTGAAGCCGGAAATTCGTGGCTGGGATCGGGAGGCTTTGACCCGTTTGATGTAAAACGGGCGGCAGGATTCGGAGTACGGGTATTTCTGCCGATGTTCGGCATGCTGGGACTTGACTGGGCTTATGGTTTTGACCCCATACCCGGATTGCCTTCAGCAGCGGGAAGCCATTTCCATTTCTCACTCAACCAGTCGCTTGATTAATGGCAAAGTTTTTGAATGAATCTTTAGAAATCAATCCTTAATCCTATGAAAACAATAAAAACCAACATTCTGACAGGAATTGCAACTGCGGCAATGCTGCTGCTGTTTTCCGGAGCTGCCATGGGGCAGAAATACGCTTATGTTGATACAAAATACATCCTGGATAATATTCCCGAGTACCAGGACGCACAGGATGAACTGGATGCCTTGTCCGAGAAATGGCAAAAGGAAATTGAACAGGGATATGCCCAGGTTGATGAAATGTATAAAAAATACAAGGCTGAAGCTGTGTTGTTGCCCGAAGACATCAAGCGGAAACGGGAAGATGAAATCGTGGCAAAAGAAAAGGAAATGAAAGACCTTCAGAAAAAATACTTTGGCCCTGAAGGCGATTTGTTCCAGAAAAGGGAAGAACTGGTAAAACCTATCCAGGAAAAAATTTACAATGCCATTGAAACGGTTGCAACAACGCGTAATTTCTCATTTGTTTTTGATAAAGCGGGTGGAATGACTTTACTGTGGGCTAATCCCAAGTTTGATATCAGTGATGACGTGCTGGATGAAGTAGGTAATGTCATGCAGACTGTGAAACGCGAACAGCGGAAAAAAGGAGGTAAATAGAACAGGAACAGAGATAACGATTTTTTCCCCGGTGGTATCCGCCTTGCTTCTTTTGTTTCATAATGAAATCCAGCTTAATAGAAACCATATTATTTGAAAAAAACGGCAGGTTTCATAATATTTATTAAATGAGTTGCGGAAAAACGGTTTGGTTTTAAAAAAATGTTAATTTTGCGCCTCTGATTTTAAAGGTAATTTATTATTAATCACAATATTGAAGTAAACATGAAAGTTTTTAAAAAAGCAATCACACTGTTGTCGCTGACAATTCTTTTGACGTCGGTTGGATTTGGTCAGTCAAATTTAAAATTCGGATATATTGACTCCAACGAAATTTTATCGTTGATGCCGGAAACCGATTCCCTGCAAAATGAATTGCAAAATTACGCCAACAACCTGGATCAGCAAATGAAGGCAATGGCACAGGAATACCAGGAAAAGGTTACCGATTACCAGCAAAATGTCAATACGATGTCCGACCTGATCAGGCAGACCAAAGAAAAAGAGCTCACTGACCTGCAAAACAGGATTCAGGCATTCCGTCAGTCAGCCGATCAGGACCTCAGTACCAAACAGGCAGACCTGTTCAACCCTTTGATCGAAAAAGTTAAAAATGCCATCAGCGAAGTTGGTCGTGAAAACAACTATACTTACATTTTTGATGTGGGTACCGGTTCGCTGGTTTTTTACGAAAACGGCGACAACATATTGCCGCTTGTTAAAAAGAAATTAGGGATAAAATAAATTTTTCCCGGTAAAAATAAAAAAGCCCGCATCTTTAACGAAACGGGCTTTTTTTATTGCTCTTCTTCGTCTTCTTCATCATACCAGCTTGCATACATGTTGTAATTGTTTGCAATGCGATGGATTTCCCCTTCCAACAGGTCAATATCCACCTCCTTTATTTGTTTGGCAGGAACACCGGCAAACACGCTCCCTGTTTTTACAATTGTATCTTTCGGGATCAGCGCCCCGGCAGCCACAACCGAATTGCTTTGAATGACTGCTCCGTCCATGATAATGGCACCCATTCCGATCAATACGTTATTGTGTATTGTGCAGCCGTGAATGATTGCGCCATGGGCAATCGAAACATTGTTGCCGATGTTTACAGGGGCTTTCCTGTAAGTACAGTGGATGATGGCCCCATCCTGGATGTTCACATTATTCCCTATTCTGATGTAATGAACATCACCACGGACAACGGCATTAAACCAAATGCTGCAGTCATCGCCCACCACCACATCTCCCGTCAGGGTGGCATTGTCGGCAATAAAACAATTTTCGCCCCACCTCGGTTTTATCCCTTTAACTGATCTTATGATTGCCATGATTCACTTGTTTTTATATTCAACTGAAAACAGCACTATTTTATTATTTCCTGTTCTTTTTGTTTGGGCGGATGGTCAATGTTATAATGCAATCCGATACTCTCTTTTCGTTGTTGGGCAAAACGAATGATCAGATAGGCCACATTGATCAGATTTCGAAGCTCGCAAATGGCTTGTGTAAGAACCGATTTATTGTACAAATCTTCTGTTTCCCTGTAAATGATCTCCAGGCGTGTAAGAGCCCGTTTAAGTCGCAGGTCCGATCTGACAATTCCCACATAGTTACTCATGATGGACTGAACCTCTTTTTTTGACTGGGTAATCAGGATTAATTCCTCATTCATTATGGTACCTTCCGCATTCCAGTCGGGTACGTGGGTGGCCAGATTAATATTTTTTATTTGTTCTGCGGAGTTGATGGCAGCGCGGTGTGAAAAAACGGCGGACTCCAGCAATGAGTTTGAAGCGAGGCGGTTAGCACCGTGAAGGCCGGTACAGGCAACCTCTCCGGAAGCATAAAGATTGCGGATGCTTGTTTTTCCGTCTTTATCCGTCTTTACCCCCCCACAGGAATAGTGTGCCGCCGGAACCACAGGGATCATATCTTTAGTGATATCAATCCCGATGCTCAGGCATTTTGCATAAATGGTGGGGAAATGATTCAACAATTCTTTGCCCGGAATGTGTCTTGCATCCAGATAAACATAATCTTCTCCCGACAATTTCAATTCATTATCAATGGCGCGTGCAACAATGTCGCGGGGTGCCAGTTCAAGCCGGTCATCGTATTTTTTCATAAAGGGCTCGCCTTTCCTGTTTTTCAGGATGGCGCCGGCGCCGCGCAACGCTTCCGTGATCAGAAAGCTGGGTTTCTCACCCGGGTTGTATAATGACGTAGGATGAAACTGGATGAATTCAAGATTTTCCAGGTGGGCTTTTGCCCGGTAAGCCATGGCCACACCGTCACCGGTCGCAAATACAGGGTTTGTAGTCGTTTGGTAGATGTTCCCAAGTCCGCCGGTTGCAAGCAGGGTGACCTTTGAAAGGATTGTTTCGATTTCTCTTGTTTCCCGGTTCAGGGCATAAACGCCGTAACATTCAATGTCTTTCCTGTGACGATGTACCTTTTCGCCGAGGTGATGCTGTGTGATCAGATCAATGGTAAAATGATTTTCAAGAACACGAATATTAGGATGGTTCTTTATTTTATGGCTTAATGTTTTCTGAATTTCGTATCCCGTGTTGTCTTTGTGGTGAAGGATACGGTATTCCGAATGCCCACCTTCCCTCGCCAGGGAGTATTTGCCCGATTTTTCTTTGTCAAAATGCGTACCCCACTCGATGAGTTCTTTTATTCTTTCGGTGGATTCCTTGACCGTTATCCTGACAATCTCTTCATCGTTCAATCCGGCGCCGGCTTTAATGGTATCGCGGATGTGTTTTTCATAATTATCGGGCGAATACATCACCGCTGCAATTCCGCCCTGGGCATAACTCGTAGCCGTGTCGTCAATGGTGGTTTTTGACAGGATCAAAACCTTGCCGTGATCGGCCACTTTCAGAGCATAGATCAGCCCAGCCATTCCTGATCCGATCACCAGAAAATCAACTTTGCGTTGCATGGTCATTGTGCTTTATGCAAAGTTAAACCAAAACCTGGGTGAAGTGTACGGAAAACAGGGATAAGTTATCAGAAAAATTTAGACCGGATAACTTGACAAGCGTTATTCCCAAAACTCATTATGACCGGGCCCCGATATTTTATTATCCTGTCTGATGGGAATAAGTCTATCCGGAGGGATATTCCCACTTGTTGGTAAAGATTTAAACAACGGAACAGAATAAAGTATTTCTGATACCATTGCTGGTAAAACCCACCAACTGCAAACAAACAGATTAATACCTGAATATTTTAAAATTTTTCGATCCTCTGTCCGTACTCACATTCAGGATATACATCCCTTTTGCAAGTCCCGGAATATGGATTTGTTCAACACCGCCGTTTGAATTGCTTTTTTCCGAATAAATTTCCGAACCTACCGTATTGAAAACCCGGAAAGTGACCGACTGACCTGTCGCCGGCAATTCCACATTCAGATAATCGGTAAAGGCTGTGGGATAGACTTTTATACGGTCGAGGAGTTCATTTTCTTCGGCAATGGCACTGGGTTCGCCGCCGTAAACCAGTTGGCTGTAATAGCCGTTGGCATCGGTTTGTCCGTTTTCGGCATACCAGGAAAGTTTCAGATTGCCGAAACCTTCGTAATAGTTGGCAGGCAGCACGACAGTAATTTCAAATTCACCGTTTTCCACTGCGGCTGTGCCTTCAACCAGCACACTGTCCTGTACTTCCACTTCCATGATGGGGTCATCGTTGTTCCCCAGTGTTGAGCGCAAATAGGGCGGTGCGTAAACTTTCAGGTAAACCGTTCCGTTGAAATCCGCCTGCAAATTACCATCGTCTTTGCTTGTGATCTCTCCCTGAAATGTCAGGAATCCGCCCGGTGGTATGGTGTCGGAATAATCCTCAATATCAATACCATTCAGGGCAGTTGTTGTAACATTGAATTCGGGAAACCGGATTTTCAATGCCGGGTCGCCAAGCAGGGTAAATTTCAGGTCGTTTTCGCTTCCCTGAGGTTGGGGAATCAGCAAATCCCCGAAACGCAAATCATTTTGTAACGACTGATTAGTAAACTTTGATAAAATGGCCATATTATAGATCATATTGGAGTGGGCAAATACGGCTCTGTCGGGACCTATTAGCGCTATTGCTCCGCCATCTTTTTTTAGAAATATGGCTTCACCGATCGAAGTATTTTCAGGATCATCATAATGGGCAACATCTCCTGAAGCCAGAACCCATAATGGCAGATTATCCATATTGTTCCATCCATCCAGGTCGCCTTTCGACAATACCCGTTCTGCCCCCAGTTGTTCTGCCCCGCTATGTCCGGTGTAATTGACATAAAATACCCCTTCATTGGTTTTTTTATTGATAATGGCATTCACTTCAGGGTATCTCGGCCCTTCATCGGTTTGGATCAGTTGGTAAAAATCAAAATAACATTTGATCTGATCAAACACAGGACTGTTTGTATCTGCTTCATTTGTCAATGTCTCCGTCATTTTCAGATGCAAATTATTGTCTCCGTCATCGGCAATGAACATCATTTCGTTTTTCCATTTGCCCAGTGCATCCGGATTGTTGTATGTTTCGATTTTATCCAGCACAGCGTTGGCTTCTTCCGTAGTTTTGACAGGTATTCTTCCGACCGCGACAACTGGTGAACTTCCATCATCAAAACTTTTCATTCCGAAATAATCATCTGTTGCATAGGACATTATTGTATTGCTTGATGTATGGCTTTCAAAAGTCGGTACAAAATTGGTGTTGTCCTCCACCCGGTCGAGGTAATCGTAAGAAGCATCGCCGAACAACAACAGATAAGCGGGTTTTGTATCTCCGGATTGCTCCCGCAGATATCTCACAAAGTTCCGGATAGCCATTACATCCTGTGCGCCGCTTGAAAACTCGTTGTAAACCTGGTCGGTAGTATAAGTTCTCACGATCATCCCGTCATTTTCCTCATGATAAGCAGCCAGTTGTCCGGCTTGTTCCAGAAAGTCAGGATGGGTAATAATAAGCAGGTCGGGCGGCAGAGTGGAATGCAGGCTCTGGTTTTCAACCTGCCCGCTGAATCCCGGTGAATAAAATGTGTTTCCGTTGAAAGCGCAGAATTCAAGCAGGTCGTCATTTCGGATTTTGAACCAAACGGAATCGCTTTCTACAATCAATCCCATGTTTGTAACGTTCAGTGGGTCGGACACATTCCATACCTCTAAGTTTTCCGGATGGCTGGTTTTTAATTTGTAAAGCGAGATGTTTCCTGAACCTGTGTTCTGGACAGACCTGAAACACATTTGATCGCCTGCAAAGACGGGCTTGATTTTCAGATTCATTTCAAAATAGTCGAGCCATCCTTTGGCTTGCTCATCGCCGGGCTCGAAATGATAAGATACGATGTATGCATTGTTGTTCAAACTGAAAACAGTGTCGAAAGATGCGAAATTATAAAGCTGGTAAGGACTTTCAGGATTAACCCGTTGAACAGTAAACGGCGGAAACGGCTGGTTGTTAACAGAAATACTGAACCAACTTGTGTCGAACGTTTTGGCTGCAAGAACGGTGTTGAATTGATGGCCATCAGGGTAAAGGTCGTAACCGGTCAGGTCAATATTAAAATCATGGTTCAGTTCTTCCTGAAACAATTCGCCCAGCCATACTTTACCGGTCTTTCCCGGATTGACCAGCTCTTTTTCGTGGTAAATCAAGAGATCGAGCGTGTCGATGATTGCATTTTGAGGCAATGTTTCACTCTGTTGAAGAGGAATGCGTTTACCGGGATAGTCCCGGAAAGTGAGGAAATAAAATGTCTGTTGGGTGTAAAGGTTCATTTCATGATGGAATTGTTTTGTTTCCGGGTCATATTTCCAGATCACGGGACTTTGCCCGTAAAACAGGATATAATCTTCCGGATCGAAAGAGCCATCATCTTCGCCAACGACCCGGATAGCCATTTCCGTGAGGTCGGTATAATACGGATCGTCCAGGGGTTCGGGAAGCATGCCCGCCGGATTTCCGTACAAGGCGATGTTGCGGGGATCGATCTGACCGGGGTCAATGCCGTAAATGGTCAAATCATCATAAGTGATTTTGTAAACGCCTGTTTCCGACACAGCAATTTTGTACCAGTCCCCGGAAGAGAGCACCGAACTTTGCTGTGAATACATGAGAAAAGGAAACAGGAAAAAGAAAAGTAATGCTGACGTTTTCATGACGTTTTTGGGTTTTTGGTGATGAATGAAATAATGTCAGCGTAAACGTGTTTCGATATGCAAAAAAGTTTTTGGTTATTTGTCTAACGCAAGATTGTTCAAATTATTTTGCGGGAGCGGAAATATGGTGATGGAAGGGTGGCGACGGGTTACATGGTGCGGGGAAAAAACAAAATCACCTCACCAGGAATAAAGGGGAAACTGATAGCAAACTAAAAATAATGCTATAAAACAAATCAGTGGCCCGGTAATATGGCCAGACGTAACAATAATATTGGTTTACAGCGGACAACTAACTGGAATAGGAATCCCCTTTTAACGTTTAATTCCGAGGAATGGCGTGGGGAGGAATAGGGTGTGGGACAGCCATTCCGTGGGAATCCTGAACAACTAATTGGAGAAAAATTAAGGTTACATGTTTTATAGGCTTGGGATTCTCACGGCGCTCCAACCCATATTTCCACCTTATAGCGCCTCGCCTGCCTGCACGTAGCCGTTTCGGCGAAGGCAGGGAACTAAACGTGGGTTGCTTGGCGCCGGTTTCATAGGATAAACTCCTTTTCCACCAAACTCCAAAACATTTGACGGACTATAAACTGTGAATACCTTGCTGTCTCACCTGCTCAGTTTTACGAACTTTCTCACTGTAATACCTTTTTCAGTTCTGATCTTTACAAAATAAATCCCTGGTTTTAGCAGTGTGATATCCTGTTGAAACAGTGTGCTGCCTGACGACTGAACATTTATGAGTACCTGCCCGTTCAGGTTGATGATTGTCAGGTCAAGTATGCTGTTCTTCGATTTGATGTTCAGTAGGTTATGGGCCGGATTGGGATAGAGTATAAGCTTTTCAAATGGTGTTGCCTGACCGGATAAGATACCGGTAGTCTGGTCGGTTTTATGCATGATCTGGCAGTTATAGATGATCCAGACACCATTGTCAGAGGTAGTCAGCCCATTCCAGTATCCGGGCGTTGCTTTTAACGGTAAACCAAAAACGGGTTCAAATACCCAGTTTTCCCCGCCATCGCTTGTCCGGAATACACCATAACCGTCACTGATCAGATACCCTGTTTGCTTATTGATAAACCTGATGTCATAAAGAGGACTGTTGAGAAGTGTATCTTTGATCACCCATGTATCTCCACCATCTGTGGTTTTACAGATCAGCCCTTCATCGCCCACAGCCCAACCTGTTTGTTCATCAATAAAATAAATGCTGTTCATGTCGGGGCCGGGGCTGAATGCCGCCTGCCAGTTATCACCCCCGTCGGTTGTTTCCCATATTCCCTGACTTCCGGCGGCAAAACCTTTGCCGGGATCAAGGAATACCAAATCCATCCAATAATTATAATCAGATGTCGGCAGGGTTGATTGCTGTTGCCATGTATCACCTCCATCGGATGTTTGATACAAAGGCCCTTTACTGTTCAGCACCCATCCGTTCATGTCGTCAATAAACCGGATAGTCACAAGAAAACCCTCACTTTCCAGAACTTTTTCCCAGGTTTGACTTCCGTCATTTGTCAGATATAATCCCTGTTCCGTGACGGAAACAAACCCCCTGTCTTTATTCTGATAATATACCTTGTAACCATATTCACCGGGCAGGTCACCGCCGTCTTCCCAGGTTTTGCCGCCGTCCTGTGTTTTCAGAAACGTGAATAAATTACCGGTAGCATAACCATTCTGCGAATCAATGAAGAAAATATCACGAATAACTCCATTCGGGATTTGATAATGATCTTCCCATTCTGCATCGCTGTCCGTAAATGAAGTTATAATTCCGGGACTACCCACAGCCCAGCATTTGTCAAAGGCAAAATTGAGTTTTTTCAAACTGTTGTTGCAGTCAGAGCTCCAGTTCGAGTCAACAATTTCATATTGTTTTTCCCATGAGAGGCCTCCATCGGTAGTATAATAGATTGTATGATAATAGATAAAATCTCCCGATTCCACACACAACAGCCAGGCCGTATCCGGTGAACGGAAAGTAACACTTATAGCTTCTTTTTCAAATCTGTTACCCGGCAACCATACCGTATCCCATGTTTGGCCCAGGTTACCGGATTTTAAAATATATCCGCGAGTTCCTATCCAGACATGTGTTCCACCGAATGTTTCAATAAAATTTATATTGTCATGAAAAATCAACTCCAGCGTGTCCCAGGTTTTTCCGCCGGTTCCTGTTTTTAAAACCGCCGTATCGGGAAAAAAGACATCACCGGAGGAAGATTCATTGATCGTGGCAAAGCCGGTCGTCGGGTCAGCAAATGCCATGGGGCCGAAATTCTTACCGATGCCGGTTACGATATTCAACCAACTGTTACCCCCGTCAATTGTTCTTCTGAGCATTCCGTTTTCTGTCGAGAGCCAGGCGTGCCGGTGATCGAGGGCAAAAAACGACGATTGTCCTGTGTTTCCCGGATATCTTACGGTTTCCCAGGTGTCGCCGCCGTTTTCGGTGCGCAACACCAGCCCCGAATCGCTGCTGATCCAGCCCACGTCTTCATTGATACAGTAAATGGTTTTCAGGAATTGGTTTGTTCCCGATTCAATTTGGGTAAAGGAATTCCCGCCGTCGGTTGTTTTGATTATTGTGCCGTTCAGTCCGACCATAAAAACGGCATCAGGGGCAAAGGAACCCACATCCGTCAGGGCTGCGCCTGTCGGCCTGGGCATTTGCCATTCCCACTGGGCAAACACCGGGATGACTATAAGAAAAACAAGAAA
>JAADID010000145.1 GCA_013151505.1 Chlorobiota bacterium
TCGGAAGGGCTGGATGCCAATTATTACGACATCATCAATTATGCATTGTTCGCCCTTATTAAACTGGTAATTGAAAAAGAACATGATTAAACCGAAAGAAATAAAGAAGGAAGGATTATTTTTTGCCATTATCAGGATCGTGCTGGGGGTGGTTTTTATTTTCTCTTCTTTCGTCAAAGGTATTGATCCGCTGGGTACGGCCTATCGCGTGGAGGATTACCTGGATGCGTACGGCTGGTACAGTTTGTATCATTTTGCCCTCGCCATTTCAATATTGCTGATCACTGTTGAGTTTCTTCTCGGTTTTGCGCTTGTTTTTAAGATTCGTGCAAAGATGGCGGCCATCGGGGCTTTGCTGCTTATGGTGTTTTTTACGATAGTCACTTATTTTGATGCTTTATACAATATGGTGCCCGATTGTGGTTGTTTCGGCGATGCCATCAAACTTTCAAATTGGGCTACCTTCTACAAAAACATCGTTTTTTCTTTATTTGCCATTATCACTTTGGCAGGAAGCAACCGTATGGCACGAAAATTACCGTTGTGGCTTCAAAATATCATGCTGCTGTTGGTGGCCGGATTGTATGTCTTTTTCATTTTATACAACTACAACCATCTCCCGATGATTGATTTCCGTGACTGGAAAGAAGGAAAAGACATGAAAGCTTCAAACCTTGATTCCATCAAGACTTACGTAACTTATAAAAACAAACAAACCGGCGAAATAAAAGAATTTGAGTCGCCCAATTATCCCTGGAACGATTCGGTCTGGATGAGCCGGTGGGAATTTGTTGACCAGCGCATTGACCGGTCGGCTGTTAAAATGAATCATTATCTGATCATAATGGATGAAAGCGGTTCTGATTATACGGATGAGATCATCAACAATCCCGGATATCAGTTCATGCTGATTTCCAATGACCTGGACCATGCCGATGAAGAAGGAATGGCAAAAGCTGCGCGGCTATATAAAGATATTGAGAAACAGGGCGGTAATTTTGTTCTGATCACATCTTCTTTTCCCGAAACCATCAAAAAATATAAAGATGTTTTCGGCATAGACTATCCGTATTATTTTGCCGATGACATTGAACTGAAGGCCATGATCAGGAGCAATCCCGGACTGATATTGTTGCACAACGGAGTAGTAATGGAAAAATGGCACTACAATGATTTCCCGGAGACGATGAAAGAGGCGGAGGAGGAAGCAAAAGAGTGAGGATTAGTGATTAGTGATTTGTGATTGCCGTACCGAACGGCACGTTCGGGCGGGGAATGTTGGATGGCTTCACCCTGACAGGTCTCCGCAGGCCCGGTGCGCCGGCTACCGGTCAGATTTGCGAGAAAGCAAACAAACCCCACTTTAAAAGGTGGGGAAACTGACAGCGAAGGATGCATAACGCTATGAAACAAATCGGTTACCCAGCCCTTTAGGGTTGGGGAATAAAAGCAATCGAACAATAAAGCAATCGAACAATGGAACAATGCTAAGCTATCTCACAAAGCGACTTTTATACGGCATCCTGGTTCTCTGGGGGGTAGTGACTATTATCTTTTTCCTATTCAATATCCTGCCGGGTGATGCAGCCCGGATGCTCATGGGACAACGGGCGGATATTTCTTCTGTTGAAGCCATTAAAAAGGATCTGGGCCTGGATAAACCCCTGTTGGTTCAGTATCTGAATTTCCTGAATGATCTTTCGCCGGTTTCTGTCCATAACACTTCTGACAAAGACAATTTCTGGTATTTTGACCGTGATAAATATCATCCTGCCTACAAGCTTTTCAGCGTGGACAATGCTGTAGTGGTTTTTAAGAAACCTTATCTCCGCCGTTCCTATCAGAGCAAGCGCGAAGTTTCCTCCATCATTGCGGAGGCATTTCCCAAGACCCTGCTTCTCGCTACGGCTTCCATCTTGCTGGCAATGTTTGTCGGTGTGATCCTCGGTGTGCTGGCAGCCGTCAAAAGGGATACCCCTTTGGACAAATTCCTGCTGGTATTTTCTTCGTTCGGCATGTCGGTGCCTTCG
The DNA here is from genome assembly GCA_013151505.1 of Chlorobiota bacterium. Classification (GTDB taxonomy): domain Bacteria; phylum Bacteroidota; class Bacteroidia; order Bacteroidales; family F082; genus JAADID01. The sequence continues at coordinate 2,031 of JAADID010000145.1, forward strand.
TTTTTCGCCGCCATCATCATGGCATGGCTTTTTGCTTTTGTGCTGGCGGATTACACTGGGTTACAGATGTTCGGAAGTCTGTATTCGGTGGATGATTATACCGGTGAAGTATATGTTAACCTGAAAAACCTGATCCTTCCGGCGCTCACCCTGGGCATTCGCCCGCTGGCGATTGTGGTGAGTTTAACACGCAGTTCGCTGCTGGATGTATTGTCGCAGGATTACATCCGGACGGCAAGAGCCAAAGGGTTGAGCAATTTCAGGGTAGTTATCGGACACGGCCTGCGCAATGCATTGAATCCGGTGATCACAGCCATCACGGGATGGTTTGCCTCGCTAATGGCCGGCGCCGTTTTTGTTGAGTATGTTTTCGACTGGAAAGGCATTGGTGTGGTTATTGTTGACGCCCTCGAAAAGTACGACCTGCCGGTGATCATGGGTTCCGTATTGTTTATTTCGGTGGTGTTGATCCTGGTGAATATTCTTGTGGATTTGCTGTATGCAGTACTTGATCCTCGTGTGCGTCTTGGATAGTACGCAGCCCGTGAATTTATGTTATTTTTGCCACCTTAATTAAAATCAGAAAAATGAGAAAAAAGATCGTTGCGGGAAACTGGAAAATGAATAAAACTTTTACGGAAGCTGAAGAACTGCTTGCCTATATTGCCGAATCAATAGAAAAAGAAACTCCCTGTGAGGTGGTGACCTGCCCTCCGGCGGTTTACCTTGAAATGGCAACCGATTTTGCCATGGAATCGAACCTGCTTGTGGGCGCGCAGAACGTAAGCCAGTTCGAAGGCGGGGCATATACGGGTGAAATCTCTGCTGCCATGCTTGACTCCATTGATGTGAATTATTGCATTGTGGGACACAGCGAGCGGAGAAAATATTTCCATGAAACCGATGAAATGCTGGCCCAAAAAGTCAATATTTTACTGGATTATGGTATCAACCCGATCTTTTGCTGCGGTGAGCAACTGGGAGAACGTGAAAAGGAAATCCATTTCGGGGTAGTCCGCAGTCAGTTACAAAACGGCTTGTTCCATCTCAATGAAAGTGAATTCCATAACGTGGTTATTGCTTACGAACCGGTCTGGGCCATTGGCACGGGCAGGACAGCTTCACCGGAGCAGGCACAGGAAATGCATGGTTTTATCCGTAGTCTGGTTACCGAAAAGTACGGGAAAAAGGTGGCTGACGACACGACGATCCTTTACGGAGGAAGCTGCAATGCAGGCAATGCCAGAGAGCTGTTTTCGCAGGAAGATGTGGACGGCGGCCTGATTGGCGGCGCTTCGTTGAAAGGAGAAGAGTTTATAAAAATTGTCAACAGCTTTTAACCTGCGTTAAATTGTGGATTACATTGAACTTTCCTTACCCCGGCCATCAGATGATCAACAGGCGGAAATACTGATTGCTCTCCTCGCTGATCTTGGTTTCGAAGGTTTTGCGGAAGAAGAGAACACAATACTTGCTTACATTCCGGAAAAAGAATTCGACAGGAAAAAACTGGATACTTTTGTTGCCGGGTCTTCCCTTTTCGAAAAAACCGATGTTTCTGTGAAGCATATTGCGGATAGAAACTGGAATGAAGCATGGGAAAGCAACTATCCGGCAGTCTGGATTGAAGGCCGTTGTTATATTCGGGCGCCTTTCCATGATCCTGAACCCGGGGCCGAATATGAAATTCTGATCAAACCGAAAATGGCTTTTGGGACAGCTCACCACGAGACAACTTCTCTGATGATAAAGATGTTGCTTGACATGGATGTGAAGGGTGATCGTGTCCTTGACATGGGCTGTGGCACAGGGATATTGGCTATCCTGGCTTATAAGAAAGGAGCAGAGAAGATTGTTGCCATTGACAATGATGACTGGGCTTACCGGAATGTCATAGAAAATACCGGATTAAACGGAGCTTCATCAATAGAGATTCGTATGGGTGACTCTTCTGCACTCAAACCGGATGACCGTTTTGACCTGATCCTGGCCAACATCAACAAGAATATTCTGCTTCGGGATATGGATAAATATGTTGAAACACTTGCACCAAAAGGACGTATCCTGTTTAGCGGCTTCTTTGAAGAGGACCTTGATGATATTAAGGATAGGGCAAAAAATTGCGGTTTGGTTTTTGTAAGCAACGATGTCAAAAACCGGTGGACAGCAGCCGGGTTTGTAAAACAATAGAAAAAGGTTTTTCCTGTTAATAAGGTAGGGTAGAAGAAATATGAAATTGCGCAAGACGGTTTTAATCTGGTTGACATTGTTATTCGTTGTTGCCTCCATTAAGCTGGAAGCGCAGGATACTACCGCCTTGTCGAAAAATTCGGAAGAGTTTTTCAGGCAGATTTCAAATATATTGCTGAACACGCCGTCAAAAACCTATCAGCAACAATCACGGGAAACACTCGACAGGTTTTACCCCGTCTGGTCGGCAGGCCGTTTCAACAAACAGGAAAAAGCTGCCATCAGGAGTGTTGTCGAAACCATGCGCCGGATGAAACTGCGCACCTATCCTTATTTGTCAAAATACATCTACAGCCTGACCTTGCTGGCAGAGTCAAACCAGGTACCCAAAAGTATTATCGGATGGCATTTGTATTCCAAAAAATTACTGGAATTGAAAAACCAGAAAAAGTTTTTGAATTTTCTTGATTTTACGAACAGTTTGCTGGAGGATAAAAATCTGTATCATACCCGATCTGTCGCATGGAAATTTGACCATGCAAAATACAGGTTTGTAGTGGATACAAGTTTACTGGTTGCATTTGATCAGCTTACGCTGATCTGTGCTTCCCGGAAAGACAGTTCGACCATTACCGAAACCCAGGGGATTTACAATTATGATTATAAACTCTGGAAAGGCCACGGAGGAACGGTAACCTGGACACGTTACGGCAAAGATTATGAAGATGAAATATATGTCGTACTTCAGGATTATTCAATCCGCATCGAAAAAACGGCTTATACGGCCGATTCGGCGGTATTGTATTATAAACGGTTCTTTCCCAACCCTGTGCTGGGCAGGTTTTCCGAAAGGGTAATGTCAAGTCCGCCCAATTCACGAAGTTCGTATCCCCGTTTTGAATCGTACCTGTTTGATTTTGATCTTAAAAACATTTATCCCGGCGTTAATTATATCGGCGGCTTTTATCTGAATGGTTTAAAATTGTTCGGAACAGGAGGGGACGACCATAATGCAGTTATTGAACTGTACCGAAACAACAAACTGGAAGGCCGGTTGAGATCCGACCTTTTCCTGATTTCGGACAAAAAGCTGACATCGCAAAAATCACAGGTGGTTTTTTACCTGGAAAACGATTCGCTGTATCATCCGGGTTTGTCGGTAAGGTTTAATGCCGATGACAGAAAACTGGAGTTGTTTAACATGGAGGCTGGAAAAGGGATCATTCCTTTTTTTGATTCTTACCATCAGTTGGATATTTACGCGCCTGCCCTGACGTGGAATCTGGACAGTCTGAAAATGGATTTCAACAGTATGAAAGGTGTGTCCAAAATTTCTCTTGCTTCGTTTATTTCCAGCAATTATTTTTCGCAGCGTGAGTTTTACCAGATTCAGGGCATTGACGAGATCAACCCCATGTATGTGATTCAAAAGTATCTTGAATCATACAATGAGCGCGAGATACAGCTTAATGCACTGGCCGCATTCATGAAAAAATCGCCCGACCAGGTTTCGGCCATGCTGATCAACCTGTCGGATAAAGGTTTCCTGATTTACAATTCCCGTGAGGGGAAAGCCGTTGTTAAAGACCGTTTTTTCGATTTTCTCGCTGCCAAGGCGGGGAATGCCGACTATGATGTGATCCGGCTCACTTCGAGAGCGCCTGCAAAAAAGCCAAATGCGACCCTGAATCTTAATACCCTTCAACTGGATGTGTTTTACGTCCCGGAAGTTTTTGTCAGCGATTCGCAGGAAGTGTATATCTATCCTTATGACCAAAAGGTGTCTTTCAGAAAAAACAGGGATTTTACCTTTGACGGCAGGGTGAATATGGGATTGTTTGATTTTTACGCGAGAAACAGCACGTTTGAGTATGATAGTTTTATGATCAACATGAGCTATATAGATACAATGGCTTTTCGTGTTTATTCCGTTGATTCGCTCGACAGGATAGATACCGTTATTAAAGTAAAAAATATCATCACGGACCTGAACGGTAAAATATACATTGACATGCCGTTTAATAAATCGGGTTTGAAAAAGTTTGAGGAGTATCCCAAATTCGTGACTGATGAACCGGGTTATGTGTATTACAACAGTCCCGACATCCAGGACAGCACACTTTATCCGGAAATTTTTTATTACAAGATCGAACCCTTCGAACTGGACAGCATTCTCACCTTCAGCACGCAGGGAATGAAATTTGAAGGCACACTCACCTCCGCGGGTATTTTCCCGCCCATCAATGAGCCGCTGGTTGTCCTTCCCGATTATTCGCTGGGTTTCAACCACAAAACACCTCCTGACGGTTATCCGATATACGGAGGTAAAGGAACCTTTACAAATATTATCCATCTCGGAAATCAGGGATTTACAGGTAGCGGAAAGCTGGATTACCTGGTTTCCAGTTCCTATTCCGATCGTTTTATCTTTTACCCCGACTCGCTGGTTACAGACAGCGGATACCGTTTCAAAAATCTTGAAAGTCCCCGGGAATATGACTTTCCTTATGTTTATGGCGATTCGGTACAGATCAAATGGCATGTTGACAGCAACCGGATGATCGTGAACATGCCTGCGCGCGATTCGTTTGACATTTATACCGCAGCCCGGTTGACGGGCGCTTTGATCATGACTCCCGAAGAACTGGGAGGAAAAGGATCTTTTTATTTTGAAAAATCGGAAATCAAATCCAACGATTTTAACCTGAAGTATTCGGAACTTACTGCCGACTCGGCTGATTTCTTTCTCAGAAAAGATTACGACACGCTGGTATTCAGGTCGAAAGGGTATTTTGCAAAGATTGATTTCGCAAGCCAGCGGGGTGAATTTCAGCACCTTTACGACAAGTCATACGTGGAGTTCCCTTACAACAAGTACAGATCCACCCTGGATGAAGTAACGTGGGAAATGGATCAGGATAAAATTTACTTGAGAAGCAATCTGAGTGGCAACTATAAATCGCTTGATACCCTGAATGACCTTCAGTTGATTGATTACCGGTTGAGCGGGCCTGAATTTGTATCCATCGAGGATGATCCCGATTCTGTGGTGCGCTTTTTTGCCGGTGAAGCGAGCTACGATTTGAATTCTTTTACCATTGATGTGGACAGTGTGAGGTTGATCAAAGTCGGAGATGCCGCCATTTTCCCCAATAACGGTTATTTGAAGATTCTTCGTGACGGCGGGATATATACTTTACACAATGCGGTTATCATTGCCGACACGCTCAATAAATACCACCGCATTTATGATGCGGAAATTGACATCATCAGCAGACACTGGTATTACGCAAAGGGTTATGCCGATTATGTAGATCGCCTGGGAACGGCACAGCCTGTTTATTTTTACAGGATACAGGTGAACAACAGGGGAACAACTGTCGGTTATGCGGAAATAGAAAAAAACGAGGTATTCTTTCTGAGTCCCGAATATTATTATGCCGGGGAGATCAACCTCGAAGCGGATAAGAAATTCTATAATTTCTTTGGCGGTTTCCGGCTGAACGAGGATTGTGTGGGAGGGGAGGATAACTGGGTTTCGTTTGTACGCTACCTTGACCCCGATAACATTTATTTTGAGATTGACGAGCACACGCTTGATATGAACCAGCAACCGGCAAAATTCGGATTGGCTTTTTCGCGTGAAAGAGAAAACTTCTATCCGCTTATTTTGCAGTCCACCGAAAGCCCCGGCGATGAAACGCTGATCAATGCGACGGGTGTAATCCGCTATGATACGGACAGAATGGCCTTTACGGTGGGGCAGCAGTTGCCTGAAGGGGTCCAAATCGGTGATTCCAATTTTGTAGAGCTCAGCACAAAAAGATGTATCCTCGACGGATACGGGACCTTTAATATGGGGCTTGATTATAAGATGTTCAAACTTAAGACCGCCGGTGAATTCAGCCATCTTGTCGTTCCCGATTCCACTTATTTGCGGACAGCCATGCTGATGGACTTTTATTTCGATGAAATTGCCCTGAACACGATCATTGACAGCATGCGGTTGGTCAATTCGTATAAAAATATGAGTGGCGAGGGTTACATGCCCATTCTGATAACCCAGATGATGGGGATTGAAAAAAGCCAGCGGCTTGTTGTGGAGATGAGTCTTTACGGCCAGATGAAAAGAATGCCGGATGTGATGAAAAGCACCTTTCTTTTCAGCGATGTCAGGTTAAAGTGGGATAGCCAAAGCCGTTCTTTCGTATCGCAGGGCCCCATTGGAATCAACCAGATTGCAGGGGTTCCGGTAAACAAATACTTTTCGGGCTATATGCAGATCAAAAAAAGCAGGACATCGCCATCGGTCACATTTTATCTTCAGTTGAATAACGAGCAGTGGTATTTCTTTAGTTTTCAAAATGGCATCATGCAGGTGCTGTCATCTGATAATGCATTAAATGACTATATTGCAGAACTAAAACCAAACAAACGGATACTGAACGAGAACAGTGTTGAAGATTATTACGAATTTGTCATTTCAACCCGGAGAAAAGTGATTGACTTTTTACGTGAAATGGAAACCATCGAAAAACGTATCAGGTAATTTGTTTTTAACAACGGATTCCTGCTTAATATAAAGAAATGGAAACTATATTGCTCGTTGCGGGTTTTATCGTTGCCTACCTCATCGGTTCAATACCCACCGCCGTGTGGGTGGGGAAATGGTTTTATAACACGGATGTCCGCGAAAAAGGGTCGGGTAATGCGGGCGCCACCAACACCATCCGTGTTTTGGGAATTGCGGCCGGCATTCCGGTCATCATCGTGGATGTCCTGAAAGGATGGTTTGCCGTTTGGATGATGCGCTATTTTATTCCTGCCGGCTGGGATCAGGAGATAGTCATTTATGCGCAAATAACTGCAGGGGTCATGGCGGTTATCGGGCATTCGCTTCCGGTATATGCCGGTTTCAGGGGTGGAAAAGGCGTCGCCACTTTGCTTGGGATGGGTATTGCCCTGTATGGCGCGCCCGTGTGGATATCGGTTGTGGTGTTTGTTCTGGTTCTCGTGGCAACAGGATATGTCTCGCTGGGTTCCATGTCTGCCGGTATTGTTTTCCCTTTTGTTGTGGTTTTTTATTACAAAATATCCAATCCGGCATTGATCGCCATGGCTGTCTTTGCTGCATTATTTATTCTGTGGACCCACCGGAAGAATTTGCTCCGCCTGTGGAAAGGGCAGGAAAACAGGATTTTGTACAGGAAAAATAAAAATGACGACAACGCTTCTTCGTGAACAATTTTTGTATCCTTTCTAAGTATCAGGCTGTCAAAAAGATACTGCTGGTTATGTTTCCAATGCGGCTTAAAAAAGACATCGTAATTCCGGCGCTTTTTAAAACTGAACGCCCACTTTCAGGGTGATCATATCCAGGCGCGCTTCCGACAGGGGGAAAGAACCGGATGCGGGATTTTTAAACAATTGTGAAACATAGTAGGCATATTCCACGTCGAAAATAAAATTTGTGAGACGGATACCGGTTCCGGCAACCAGTCCGTATTGAGGATTGAGAAAGTCGCTCTTTTTTACGGGGATATTGTTCGCCGATTTAAACAAAGTCTTTCCGATAAAAGGTCCGGCCAGGATGTTCCATTTGAACATGGGTTTCTGTAAAAGGCGGTATCCTATTTTAAGCGGCAATTTAAAATTATGGCTGGTGATATTTTCAGCATCAATAACGCCGGGTTGGTTGTATTTAATCTGAATCTGCGAATTTGTCCAGTTGAGCCCCGCCTGGTAAAAAAGCCGATGGCCGGTTTTGATATAAAATCCCAGGTCGTAGCCCGGGTTTGCCGAGATGATGTCGCCGGCATTTTGTGACCTGAAGTTTATCTGGGCCATCCCGGCAGTAACTCCCACGTACATGGCCTGACTTTTACCGTTATTTGTAAAAACCAGAAGAATGATTCCTGTCAACAGGAAGTATATTAGTTTTTTACTCATCATTTTTTGTGACCGCACAAAACTACGAAGGAAATAAATAGGTTTTCCCGTCAATGACAAATTTTACGTCCATTAACCTGGGCCATAGCGGTTTTTTAAGTCCTTTTTGCCAGATGTTAAACTGCCGGAGCATTTTTTGCAGGGTATCGTTATCTTGTTTGTACATGTCAATATGTTCGTATTTATCTATGCTGATGTTGTATAATTCGGCCCAGTTGTCCCGTATGCTCATCAGGAATTTCCAGTTTTTGTTGCGCATGGCATAGATGTGGTCGGCCCGCCAGTAGAGCGCTTTGTGCGGATAACCTTTTTTAGTTCCCGTAACAAAAGGGATGAGGTTCACGCCGTCATAAACCCTGTCGCCGGGTAATGTAATACCAACAGTTTTTACGGTGGTCATGAAGATGTCCATCGCGCTTACCGGTTTGTCATAGACAACGCCTTCGGGCAGATGTCCTTTCCATTTCATCATGAACGGAACATTCAATCCCCCTTCAAACCAGGTGAGTTTCCCTCCTTTATAAGGATAATTGGTTGTCGCCCCGGTATAGGTGGCTCCGCCATTGTCGCTGATAAAAAATACGAGGGTATTTTCGTCGAGGCCCATCATTTCCATGGTTTTCATCAAAAATCCGATGGCATCGTCCAGGACGTGGATCATGGCATAATAAGTCCTTTTGTTTTCATCTTTTGTATCCGCATGCATTTCATAATAGGAACGCGGAGCCTGGAAAGGGACGTGGGGTGCGCTAAAAGCAAGATACAGGAAAAAAGGATTTTTTCTGCTTTTATTCACCGCCATATATTCAATGGCTTCTTCAAGAAAAGCATTGGTCAGGTACCGGTCTTCTTTAACTACTTTGTTGTTGCGCCGGATGGCGCTTGTCCCCTGACGACCGTGTTTCCACTGATATTTTGAGCTGTAAATGTCCTGGATATAGCTGACCATATTGGGAGAGTTGCGCTTTTTGGAATACAGGGAAAACGCGCCGTAGAACCCAAATTGGTAGTCAAAACCACGGGCGTTGGGAATATGGTCTTTTGAAAAACCCAGGTGCCACTTGCCTATGCAGGCAGTGTTGTATTGCTTTGTTTTGAGCAGTTCGGCCAGATTGATCTCCGAGGGTGGAACTCCCTGCTTTTGTATCTGCCACTCCGCCGGATAACGGGGTTTGGTATTCATCACGTAGTCGCTGGTATTTATCAGGTATTTTCCCGAAGCATATACCAGCATGTTGTTGGGATAAAATTCCATGGGCTGGGTTTCAAAGCCATATCGTGTGGGGTAACGTCCGGTGAGAATAGCAGCCCGCGAGGGCGAGCATACGGGTGAAGTAACATAACAGTCGGTAAACAAAACACCGGTTTGTGCAATCTTGTCTATGTTAGGGGTTTTCATGGTTTGCGACCCGTAAGCCGACACCTCCGACTTACCCAGGTCATCCACAACGATCAAAACAATATTGGGCGCTTTGGTTTTTACAGCAGAATCCTGATGCCGGTTAAGAAAATCTTCTTTAAAAGCGATCTTGTCTTTATCGTATTTGATCTTCCATTTGCGCGATGCGGTGGTGAACGGGTAGGTGCATGCACCTGCAAGAAGCAGAATGCCAATGGCTGAAATAAGAGTCCTTTTTGTTAAAATGCCTTGTTTCATCGAAGGGATGCCATGAATTATATCTTGTTTTCAGTACCCGGTAAAAATAGTTAAAATGGGAAAGCCCCTGAATGATCTGATTTTTCAACCGTGAATAAAGCGTGTCTCACAGAAAAAAGAACAATTGCTCCGGAAAATGGAAAAATCCCTTCCTTCCACCTGCGGCCGGCCATAGCAACATAACCTAAAAACGTAAGATTAAAAAATACATTTAAAGTGCACTTTGCGTTACCGGATATCACGGGGTAGCGCGAGGATCAGAAATTCGCTTAACTTCACACTGACCGGTTACGGATATCAGTGTTTAATAACGATCGTTTCTGTTGGATCTGTAATCTGATTTTCTCGGTTCCGATTTTTTGACAACGATTGTTCTGCCATCGAGTTCAGAATCATTTAATGCATTAATAGCCTGCTGTGCTTCTTCGTCGTTGGGCATTTCAACAAAACCATATCCCTTGGAGCGACCTTCAAATTTGTCGTAAATAATTTTTACGGAATTTACGGCTCCGTACTGCTCAAATAAACTTTGAACCTGATCCTCTTTTGTCTGGTAGGATAACCTTGTAACAAAAATATTCATTTAATAAAAGTTTAAAAAGGCCATTAGGCAACAGCAAAGCAAACGGAATTTAATTTACTGTAACAAAACGGCTAATAAATAATATGGCAAATGTAACCAAATAAATTAATATGAATGGAAAAAAACAATTGAATTATTGAAAGTCGGTTGTATCGTAAAATCTGTGAAAATTTAACACGGAATCTTATCAGTGAGTCGGATAAAGCCGCGTGATGATTATCGCCGCCTTGATGTCGGATGAGTTTTCGGTCTCGCAATAGGCAATGTGTTCAAAATCACAGTATCTGCCGATGGTTTCCATCATGGCTTTGTATTCGTTTACTTTCCAGTCGGCATAACCCAGCAGTTCATCAAAGTCAATGATGGCGCCTTTTTTAAGATAGGGGAGGGTTTGTTCAAGAATATATTTTGTCGGCTCGTACACTCCAAAATCAAGATGCATATAGGCAATGCTTTTGTCTTTTAGCTTCAGATTGTCCATAAACGTGGCAAAAGTTTCTTCCACCCTACCTTTTATAAGATTTACGTTGGGCAGCACGACAGGTTTGACACCTTTCAGGTTGGGTTTGCTGGCGTCTGTTCCCGATCCGCCGGTTTTATGGGGCCTGCCCATAAATGAGTCAAATCCGTAAATTCTCCGGCGATCGCCTTTTTTGTTTAACTGTTCCGCCAGGTAATTGATGCTTCGTCCTTTGTAAACGCCGAACTCGAACAGCAGTCCCCGCGCCGGTATCCGCTTTATCAGGTCATTCCAGTAATCCTGTTCCCGGTTGTATAAACAACCCGGAGTCATGTGTTCCCATATATACTCGGCGCTTTTAATCCGTGCAATCCTTTCCACCTGGTGGAATGTGCTGTCGGCATCTAATTCGCGTTGCGTCAGTTTGTTAACGCGTTTAAAGAAGCCGTTTAACTGTTTGGTCATATTCAAATACTTGGCCATCGCTCACTTATCTTTTTACATGTTTGTGGTTTGGTGTAAGGCGAAAAAATGTAAAACTTATTCTTATACGGTAAAAGCTCATTTTAGGTTATCCTTTTTTAATGCCGGACAATCATTTTTTTAACAATCCTGTTTCCCGCCTGTTCCAGCAGGATAAAATAAAGTCCGGGTCGAAGAATGTTTGTTTGAAGTTTCAGCGTATTCATACCTGTAGTCTGATTTTCCGGAACAATGATTTTGATCCTTTTTCCGGTTATATCCATAAGTTGTATAGTGGCCCTGCCTTTCCGCGGTAAATAATAATGCAGGAGTGTACTGCTATTTGCGGGATTGGGTGAAATCATTAATGTCAGGGCTTTCGCGGTTTCCTGTTTTGAATCGTTTGAAAGGATAAGAGATGCTTCCTTCAATACAATTTGATTTGTGGCGTCAAATTCAATGTACATGGGTTGTTTACTGAATTCCCAGGAATAGTCTTCTCCGTTTTCAAGGTTCACAAAATAAAGGATGGTGTCTGAAAGATCGTCAAAAACAAGGTAAATGTTCAGTTTCATCGGAAAAAACGGCGCATTGCTCTGTACCTGGGTAGTAGTGAATTTTACTTTCCAGAGGGTATCGGACATTTGTTCAAAGCTGTAAAAGTTCCTGTAAACCGGATGGTTGGGCTGTCCGAGCCAGGGATCGAAATACCAGTGCATATCCTGCCCGGTCTCCTCGCTCATTTTATCAATGAAATCCTGCGTTTCGGTATTTTTAAATTTGAATTCAGCCGTATCGGTCGCATAGCCGTGAATGGCTTTGAAAAACAGGCTGTCGCCAACAATATAACGGAACTGATGAATAACACAGGCGGCTTTTGCGTATGTGATTGCGCCGTTGAATAATGTATCGTTTGTCGGCACATGAGTAGCCCATCCGGGATTATAGACCGGCCAACCGGGATTAGAATTAAGATAATAATTGGCATCGTTGTTTATCTGGGCTTTGTAACCTGTATAGCCCGCATAGGATTCATACCAGAATGCTTCGGACCAGGAGGCGAAGCCCTCATTAAGCCACAGGTCGGCCCAGGTGGAAGGACTGATCAGGTCGCCGAACCACTGGTGGGCAAATTCATGGGCTATCAGACTTTCATACCAGCATCCCTGGCAGATTAAAGTCAGCGTCTGGTCTTCCATGCCTCCCCAGGGAAACTCAGGCCCCGCCGACGCAAAGCCGTTCTTTTCAAAAGGGTATTCGCCGTAACCGGCCGAAAACCAGTCGCTCATGCTGTTTGCCGAATCGGCCATTTCTTTCACAGTTGCGGGAGTGGACACCGAGTAATAATAACGGAAAGGGATCATGGCGCTGTCGGAAGGCCGTTTCCAGTAATAAATGTCGAGGTGGTAATTCGTTTTGGAAGTGATAACCATCAGGTAAGTGGCAATGGGATTATCGCTGCGCCAGTGATAGGTGAGCGTGTCGCCCGAGAAAGTGGAATCAATCAGCATGCCGTTTGACCCCAGCCGCACATCATCCGGAACTTTTGCCCACAGTTCCAGTGCTGCCTTGTCCGAAGGTGCATCCCAGCACGGAAACCAATATCGTGCACGCTGTGGCTCACAGTCGGTAAAAACGTAACCGCTGCCTGCATAAAATGCATAATCATTTACATTTTTGTGTTGGTAAGTGATTGAAACATCAACCGTATCACCGGGTTGGTAAGTATTATCCAGGCTGATCTCAACCGTGTCGTTCTGATGGGCAAACGAAATGCCGGCCATGCCCACATCACTGATCTGGAGTGAGCTGTTTATAGCATTGAGTTTGATGCTGTTGAGGGCCGTGTCAACTTTGAACTTTACGATCAGACTGGCATCGTAAGAATGGGGATAAGGCAGGGTGTAGTTATCCATCAGGCCAATGTGCATGGTGTATTTCAAAACATCAAACGAATGCAGGGGGGTGTTGGGACTTTTTACGTTAAGTTGCCTTGTGGTTTGCTGCATTTTTTTTTGAGAGCAATACCAGGCTCCGCTTTCTTCAAATGATTGTGCGGAAGAAACAATGGGAGAAACCGTTGCCATCAGGAAAAGCACGATAGCAAAGATGTTGTTTTTTTTCATGGGTTATTTTGTTTTTCAGTTGGTCAGTAAACAGGGAAACGATAATACAAACTGTCTTAATCTTCATGCAAAGCCAGCATGGGTAGTTCCAGTTTAAAAAAGTCTTTTTTACGTATCTCGTTACGGAACAGGTTTTTAAAAATATTGGTTTTGTGCGCAATGAAAGCAATCATGTGGATACTATGCTTCGAGGTAAACTCTTTCAGGACTTCCTGTTTGCTGTCGGTTTCAAGGATAAAAAAATGAAACTTTTCATCGGGGTTTTTGTTTATCAAAGCGATTTTCAATTCATCCATGGCGCTTTTACTTCTTTCTTTTTTATCGTTTAACAGAAAATGAACGATAAAGAACTCGTTTTTCAGGGGTTTCAGCAGCTTGACCAGATAATTGATCTGCTGGAAATCGGACTTGCTGAAATTCGTTGCATACATAATATTTTTCAACTTCACCTTTTTGATCAACTCGGGCACTGCAATGACCGGAACAGGCGCTTTTGACATGATCTTCCCGGCCATACTTCCTTCGAGGAATCCTTTTTTGCCTTCCCCTCTTGTTCCCATGATGATCAGGTTGGGTTTAATGCGTTCGCAAATGTCCTTGATCTCCCATTCCGGGTCGCCGCCTGTAACCTGGTGTTTGACACGGATGTTCGTAATTCCTTCTTTTTTCAGCAGGTCTTTGACTTGTTCGGCAAGCTGGATCAGATTTTTTTCGGCCTGTTCCCTCATTTCATTGATAAACTCGGCATTCAGAAACGTGTCGCTGTCAATTCCTGCCGGAAAACTGGAATCGGGAACCATTAACTGATCCGGATAGATGTGAAACAGGTATAATTCAGTTTTTTCCGATCCTGCGAGGTGAAATGCATATTTGCAGTTGACAATGGATCCCTCGGAAAAATCAACAGGTAAAAGAAATTTTTTCATAATTGTTAATGCTAATATTTTGGTATAAAAATACTCTAATTTTAATAAGCTTACAACCTTTTTTTAGATATGAGGGTCATAATAACGGTAAAAGACTATTTTTGAATTGAAGATGAAAATTCATTTTATTGCCATCGGGGGGAGCGCCATGCACAATCTGGCCATTGCGTTGAAGCAAAACGGTGACGAAGTTAGCGGCTCTGACGATGAGATTTTTGAACCGTCACGCAGCCGGCTTGCCAAACACGGGTTGCTGCCCGAAAAAGAGGGATGGCATCCCGAAAAGATCACTAACCGCCTTGATGCGGTTATCCTGGGAATGCATGCACGGGCCGACAATCCCGAATTGCTGAAAGCCCAGAAACTGGGGTTGAAAATATTCAGTTATCCCGAGTTTTTATATCATCATTCACGGAATAAAAAGCGGGTGGTCATCGGGGGCAGCCACGGGAAGACAACCATCACGGGAATGGTGATGCATGTTTTGAAATCTGTGGGGATGGACTTCGATTATATGGTGGGGTCAAAACTGAAGGATTTTGATGTGATGGTCAGGCTGAGTGACAAGGCCCCGGTAATGATCTTTGAGGGTGACGAATATCTGACTTCTCCCATTGACCGCAGGCCGAAGTTTCACTGGTACAGGCCTCATCTTGCTTTGCTGACAGGCATTGCCTGGGATCATATCAATGTGTTTCCCACCTTTGAAAACTATGTTGACCAGTTCAGGGAATTTATCGGCCTGATTGAAAATGAAGGAACTCTCGTTTTTTGCAGCGAGGATCACCTTCTGAAGAAACTGGCACTGGATAGCAGGGGTGATATAAAAAAGGTATCTTACTCATTTCCCGGTTATTTCGTCAGGGATGGCGTAACCCATATTGAAACTTCCGGAGGTGCGGTTTCGTTAAAGGTATTTGGAAAGCATAATCTGATGAATATCAATGGGGCACGGTTGTTATGCAATGAAATGGGTATAAACGACCATGAGTTTTATCAGGCCATCTCGGCTTTTGAAGGTGCCGCCAACCGGTTGGAGCTTGTCAGGCAAAACGGGGAGAACCGTTTGTATAAGGATTTTGCCCATGCTCCTTCAAAAGTGAGGGCAACCATTCAGGCTGTCAGGGAACAGTTTCCCGTTCACAGGCTGGTGGCTTGCCTGGAGTTGCATACGTTCAGCAGTTTGAGTAAAGAATTTCTCGGTGAATACCGCGGTAGTTTCGAGGGGGTTGACGAGGGTTGCGTGTTTTTTAGCCCACACGCGGTTAACATGAAACGATTGCCCGAACTTCATGCAGAGGATGTCAGGGAAGGTTTTGGAAATGAGAAAATTGCTATTTTTGACGATTCAAAAAGAATGACCGGTTGGTTACATGAGCAAAAACAACCCGGAACCGTTTTTCTGATGATGAGTTCGGGAAATTTTGACGGGATTGACTGGAAAGAATTATCGAATCAACTGGTTTAATGGTTTGGGAAATAAAATAACCATATTGTTACTTTTTTCTTTTGCACTTGTGAGTTTGCAAAGTCAGCCTTATGATTCGACAATCATAAAATCATATCCTTATCGTGTCGGCCATATTGGGTTTGCCGTTGACAGCATGGAATTTTACGGAGGCCAGGTTTCACGCGGGCAGACGATAGATTATGAACTGGGCCTTTTTAACTTCGGAAAAAAGCCGGTGGCATTTAAAGACGGGAAGACCGACCGGTTTACTGAGGTGGTCTATCATCCGCCCGTTCTTAAACCCGGCCAGGCAGGGAAAGCAAAGATCACTTATGAAGTCGTCAGCGAGATGCCTGTGGGAACCACACAGCAGGAAATTGCCATTGAGTCGGATGACAGCGAGAATCCTTTCAAATTTCTTTATATGATCGTTGACATTAAAGAAGGTGCTGTACAGGACCCCCAAACGGCAAAGATCATAGATACGGTTCCGCGGCTGGTTTTCAACCATTACAATTATGATTTCGGATATACCTGGCGCGGTAAATCGTTTGTACACCGTTTTTTGTTTAGTAATATGGGATCGAAGGAACTGGTTATCAACAGGATTATCCCGACAGAAGGATGTAAGATACTGAACGAACCGGCCAAAGTCATCCCCCCGGGAGGTACCGGAAGTATTGTTGTGAAAGTACGGACTTTCGGAAATTCCGGGGTCCAGCACCTGATGATCCATGTTGAGTCGAACGACCCCGTAAACCCGGTGATCATCCTGGGATTGCACGGATCGGTAAAGCAGCATTCGCCGAGCAGGAAAAAATCCGGTTTCTGTTACAGATAACCGGATTCCTCTATAAAAGTTTCAATTATTTTCTAACTGTTCATCGAGATCAGGAATTCCTGATTGTTTTGTGTGAACTTCATTTTATCCAGTAGAAATTCCATGGCTTCCATGGGATTCATGTCGGCCAGGTGGTTTCGCAATATCCAGATACGCTGGAGGGTTTCTTTATCAAGCAGCAGGTCTTCACGGCGTGTGCTCGATGCCACGATGTCAATGGCCGGATAGATCCGTTTGTTGGCCAGCTTACGGTCGAGTTGAAGCTCCATGTTACCCGTTCCTTTAAACTCTTCGAAGATCACCTCATCCATTTTCGATCCGGTATCAATGAGCGCTGTGGCCAGGATGGTCAGTGAGCCGCCGTTTTCAATCTGACGTGCGGCGCCAAAGAAACGCTTGGGCTTTTGCAATGCATTGGCTTCCACACCGCCCGACAACACTTTGCCCGATGCCGGCGACATGGTGTTATATGCCCGCGCCAGCCGTGTGATGGAGTCGAGGAGGATAACCACGTCGTGTCCGCATTCAACCAGCCTTTTTGATTTTTCCAAAACGAGATTGGCGATTTTTACATGTTTTTCGGCGGGTTCGTCAAAAGTGGATGCCACCACTTCCGCATTTACGCTGCGTTCCATATCGGTGACTTCTTCAGGCCGCTCGTCTATCAGGAGGATGATCAGGTAAACCTCGGGATGGTTGGCCGCAATGGCGTTGGCGATTTCTTTCAACAAAACCGTTTTACCGGTTTTGGGCTGCGAAACAATGAGTCCGCGCTGGCCTTTCCCGATAGGGGCAAACATATCCATGATTCTTACCGAGATACTTTCTTCCTTATGCCCTGTAAGTTTAAATTTTTCTTCGGGGAACAGGGGGGTCAGGAAGTCGAAAGGAATACGGTCGCGCACCTCTTCGGGCTGCCTGCCGTTGATTTTCACAACTTTGATCAACGGAAAATATTTTTCACTTTCTTTTGGCGGCCTGACGGTACCTGATACGGTATCGCCTGTTTTGAGGCCGAAAAGTTTAATTTGCGACTGCGAAACGTAAATGTCATCCGGAGAATTCAGATAGTAATAATCGGAAGACCTTAAAAATCCGTATCCGTCGGGCATGATCTCCAGGACACCCTCGGCAGTAACCATCCCCTCAAATTCAAAAGGATAATTGTTTTTTTGCCTCGCTTGATCGTGTTGTCCGTTATCGTGTCTCGATTCACTTCTTTCCGGTCTTTCGGTTCTTTCAGGTCTTTCAACCCTTTCGGATCTTTCCGGTCTTTCAGGTCTTTCAGGTCTTTCGGGTCTTTCAGGTCTTTCTTGTCTGCTTTCGGCGGGTTTTGTTTCTTCCTTTACTGCTTTTTCTTCTTTTTTTATTTCTTTTTCTTCCTTTTCGGGTAGTTTTACTTCCGGTTTTCTTTCGGCAACCTTCTGTGTTACTTCCGCTTGAGCAGGTTCTTTCACGGGTTCGGGAATAGTTGAAATGGATTCATCTGCCAGCGGGGTTAACGATGGTCTTTTTCCGCTGCTTTCCACCGATGAACTGGCAACGGGTGGACTTTTCCTGGGACGTCCCCGGCGCCTGGGCTGGGAAGTTTCCTGTTTTTCGTTTTTCACTTCTGTTTTGTTTTCCTGCCTTGGGGAAGGCTTGTTTTCCTGTTTGTCAACGGTCGTTTCCGTTTTCTTTTTCCGGCCTCTGGATTTATTTACCTTGGTTTCTTTATGAAACTGGTCTTTGGCGGGATGCAGCGCCTGGCTGTCCAGTATTTTATAAACCAGGTCTTTTTTTATCAGCTTTTCTGCTTTGGGAATGTTAAGGTCTTTTGCTATTTTCCTTAATTCGGCTACCAGCATGCTGTTTAGCTCAACAATATTATACATATATAAATGGATTTAATAAATTCCGATTTTTGATTTTTTGAAAATTACCGAGATTTTGAGTAAGTAATTTTGAACGACTTGGAGGAAATCTTGTGGATTCTTTTTCCTTGCGACTGCAAATATATAATTTATTTGTATTTCAAAGTGTTTAAGTAAAAAATATTCTGTTAAAAGAGCTTAAATTTTAAAGGATCGCTCCCTTTTTTTCATTTTTTGCAAATCATTCTAAAGAATTTACGAATCTGTTCTTCAAAAATCCATGAATGATTACTTTTGTCGAAAATTTTTAAGATAGTTATTATGATCCAGAGAATACAGACGGTTTATCTTTTCATTGCCGTCGTCGCTATGGGGGCAACTTACTTTTTTCCACTGGCGTCGGTTTACGGCAATGCCGATTCATTGGTACTTTATACCTATAAAATAGAATCCCTGGTGCCGGACAGTGTCATCGCCCTTCCGGATTACTTTTTATGGCCTTTGCTGACTTTGACGATACTGACCATCATTCTGGGTATCGTTGCCATATTTCTTTATAAAAAACGTATGCGTCAGCTCAACATTGTCAGGTTTGCCATCATTGCGCTGATCCTTATGATCGCCTTGTTTTTCTTTTATTATGAAAAAGAGCTGGGAGTGGCAGCGGATGGCATTGTGGGTTACGAAACAGGGTCTTACCTGCCGGTTGTTTCTTTCATCTTTTTCATCCTGGCTTACCGTGGTATCATACATGATGAGAAACTGATCCGGTCGGCCGACAGGTTAAGATAAGCCCAGGGTTTGCAAAGGATAGAAAATGAAAATTTATTTATTTTCTATCAATTTCCAAAACTTCAAGGTCTCTGATCTTCTCTCCGTCAATTACGAATCTGACGGCAGTGAGCACTTTATGCAACCCCTGTTTTCCGGCAGATCCGGGGTTAATGTATAGCAGATTGTATTTCCTGTCGGGCATGACTTTCAGGATGTGCGAATGGCCCGTTACAAACAATCCGGGCCGGTATTTTTCGATAAGTTGCCTGGCAAATGGATTGTATCTGCCGGGGTAGCCGCCAATGTGTATCATCAATACTTTTACGTCTTCGCAATTAAAAATTTCATACTCCTTGTAAACAGACCTCACATCCGCGCCGTCAATGTTTCCGTAAACGGCTTTGAACGGTTTTATGTTGGCAAGCGAATCTGCTGTTTCCAGGTTGCCGATGTCGCCGGCATGCCAGATTTCATTACAAT
>JAADID010000334.1 GCA_013151505.1 Chlorobiota bacterium
CTGATTAATCTTGCTTCTTGTCTGAGCCGACACGTGAACCGAGACAAGTTGATTAAAGATTACTGATTTTAGTCCATCAACAGCTTCATCATTCGTCATTCTTTTCCTGTTTCCTCCGACTCAACATCGTTTTTCCACGTGGTTTCTATCGCCGTGTGTATAACTTTACAGGTTAGCGAATCATCTGTCAAGCTCCAGTCCAGTGATTTATTCAGCGTGGTGTTGTCGCTGTTGTCATCGAAAAACAAGATAGCTTTCAGGTCGGGATATTTCTCCGGCAGGTTGGTAAATGCATTTTTAAACCACACATCCCGCTCTCCGCCCACGGTGAGGCTGCCCATTTCAGTAATCATAAGCGGCTTTTTGAAAGTATCAAGCTTGTCGTAATAGTTTCCGAAAATCTCTTTGAAAGTCCACCATTTTGACCAGGGAGCCACCGTCCCGTAATTCAGCGCTCCCACGCCAACCCAGTCCACGTAATCTTTTCCGGGATAATACTCCTTGTAATGCGAATAAGAGGGTTGCGGCGCCCAAACCCAAAGCACATTCTGCACGTTCATCTTTCTAAACACATCGACCACGTGGCGCCAGGCGGCGATGAATTCTTCCGGTTTGTTGTTTTGCGGCCCCCACGGATACCGGTATGGGTCGTTCATCTCGTGGCCCAAACGGATAAATACATTATGTCCAAAAGTCTTTACCTCACTTGCCCACGCTTTAATGTAAAAATCATAATCGCCACGAGCGACGGCAGCCATTCCGTTTTTGTCAGGGTCAGAAACTTTGGGTAAATTATGTTCTTTGCGGTTAAAATCGTTGAGCCAGGGTTCCCAGGTAATCATAGGTGTCGAACCCAGGCCATAAATGGCTTTGGCATACATCATCGGAAAACGCTCGTTGAGTTTATCACCCCAGGCGATATATATTTGAATCAGCGGTAGCGGCGCATCCAGCATTTTGTCTAGTTTCAGAATTTTATCAAAACCTTTCTGATAATTATTATCGTACACACCGAGGAGGATAGTGTCCGGGTGCCGGAGCAGCACCGTATCGTTCCGGTATTTATCAAACCAGGCCAGCTCTTTGGAACGGACCGGTTCACGACCTTTCATCAGCAAACTGTGCTCCACGTCAATAACCTTATCGCCCAGCGTACCGAGCACCTCCGAAATAGGGCCGCTGGATTGCTTTCCGAGGAAAATAAAAATCAGTACGAGGGCAATTCCCAAAAGGGTGGCACCACTGACAAAAGCAAAACGTTTCATTTTAGTTTTCATCTCTTATCCGTTTTAATTTTTTGAATATCAATTTTCGTCCAGGGCTCCTCCGGCTCTAAGTTACGTGATTCGTAAGCCGCATAAATACCCCCCGCTGCCATAATGATGGCCACAAAAGCAAATGCAAACATACCCCAGACTTTTTGGCTGGTCAGCGCCAGCATCCCTTCGGAAACCACATACAAACGGTCATAAATAACATAAATGAGGGTAAATACAAACAGGATCACCTGAAAGATCAGCGGCCGGGTGTAAGGACTAAGTCCTTTAACCGCTTTCTTTGCCGTTGGGATGTATGGAATTTCGGCATTTACCACTGCCAGCATCGCCCCGAGAAAGAAGACCGGCCAAGTAGCAAACTTTAATATCATCCCCCGCCAGTGCAGTCCTTTTTCAGTAGGAGGATGGCTCATCCATCGTTGGACGTACAAATATATCAACAGGGCAATAGCTACTACCGGAAAGCCCTTAATCAGAAACTCACCGAAATCCATATTAGCAGGCAGCCAACCGGCCCAAAAGTAAAGGAAAGGAATGGCGACATACAAAAAGGTGGTTACGCCCACAACATAATAGGTGGAAATGGTAAGATAAGAAAGCCGCTGCCAGCCGGTCAGCTTTTTAAAAAGCCGGGGCCACTCGCTGAAAAGCACTTCAAAAACGCCCCGCGACCATTTGAGCTGCTGTTTGCAAAAGGAGCCGAAATCTTCCGGAACGAGTCCGCGGCTAACCACCACCGGCCGGAATACGGATTTCCATCCGGCAGCATGTAGCCGAATCGCCGTAATTAAATCTTCGGCCAGGCCAATACCGTGCCCGCCACTGGATTCCAGTGCTTTTTTCCGGAAAGTACAGTTGGCGCCAATAGCTACGCTGGTGCCGAATCCGTACATACCCATCATGGTAGGTCCGTAAAAAGTATAGGTTTGCTCGGCTGCACCCCGGGCTGTAAACGAACGGTACTGGTTGTAATAGGCTTGCGAAACCTGCACAAAGCCTATTTTTTCATCTTTAAAATAACCCAGCACTTCATTTAGAAAATTGGGGAAAGGAATGTGATCGGGGTCTAAAATCAGAACAAAATCCTCATCAATCATTTGCAGGGCTTTGTTGATCTTGCCGGCTTTGGCGCCGGGTAAACCGACTATCTCCAGCCAGACGGCGCCATGTTTTTCGGCTACTATTTTAAACTGTGGGTCCTGTGTATCATCAAGCAAATAAGTGGTGTGGGGATAGGTGATATTGGCGCAGGCCTCCAGTGTTTTATCAAACATACTTAACGGCTCGCCCGGAGAACAGGTGGTGAAAATGGCTACCATCAATCCTTTTTCCGGTTCAATGCGTTCCGGCTTTTTAATGCCAAGATAATTAATCCAAATGACAATAATACGAAGAATGCCGTACCACACTATCAAAGAGAGCAAAACAAAGAGCGGAACAGAGGCCATGTGTCCCGGTTGAAACCACCAGTCGAAAAAGCGGGCAATGCTAATGACCCCGGCAATGACCAGCATCAGGGAAAAAAAGCGTCTTGTTGTTGTAACCTCTTTTGCCTCCCAGAATTCCCAAAGGTGTTTATATTGTTTTATACTTTTTCTCATGGTTAAAAGTAAAACCTAAAACCGAAGTTGACATTATGGCCGTTGTAATAATAAGTTTGCAGATAGGAATAGGACAAATTCAGTTCCGTTTTCCGCGAAATGTCGGCAAGAAAACTCAACCCCAAATCTAACGGAGTGTAACTTTGATAAGCAAAGGTTTTTTCCAAAGTTCCGTTGTTTGAAAGTGAAAATCCGGGAGCATTTGTTTTGGAATAAACGCCCACGGAAGCGTGGCCATAAAAAACAACGTAAGGTGTAACATGAAAATTAAAATTGACCAATACCGAATTGGCATACTGATTATGCGGCGTATAGTAGGGCACATAAATGCCATCCACAACCGTTGATTGGTTACTTCCGTTGTTACCGCTAATCATCCTCGCACCAACATCTTTGGACACAAACCGGTCTTCTTTGGAATCCATGTAATTGAAAGCATAGCCAAAAGAAAGCTTAAATCCTGATAAATTTATCGGGCGACTCAAAAACCAGGCATAAAAAGCATTCACATAATTGTTGTCCGGGAAAAACTGGTACCGGGCGCCTGCCATTCCATTCCAGCTTTTGGCTTTCCCCGCTGTAAAGTTTAGCGAAAACTGGTTGATCATCAACAGGTTGTTGTCCACACTTGCAATGGTGTAAGTATAATTGGTACGCTCGGCCTTCAAGGCAATTCTAAAAGACTTTTTAAATCGTTTGTCTAATTGTACCGTACCGCCCCAATCGTAAGTTTTGTCGGAGTTAGCATAAAACCAGGAACCGGCAAGCCGCAGTTCCAGACCTGCTTTCCGGAAATTAAAATGGTTACCAATCCCGGCCGAAGAAATCAAACCGGTATTGGGAATTTTTGTGAACATAGATGCATCTCCCGACACATCGAAATCCAGTAAATCGGAAACATACCATTGAAATTTCAGGGCAGAGCCGAAAGATTGCAAGGGCTGGTCATCGTTTTTGTATTCGGCTGACAGCAACAATTGCGGACTGATTATCCGGAAAACCTCACGGTAGAGTTCTTCGGTGCCTTTGTCGTTTGGATTGAGTTGCACTGCCCGGCCGAGATATTTTTCTGCGTTTTTGAACTGCGATTGATAATAAAATATTCTTCCGAGAAGCGATGCTGCGCCGGCATTATCCTGTTTGTTCCGGGTGTAAACCAACAGTTGTTCTTTGGCCTGATCAAGTTTGTTTTCAGCAAACAGCATGATGGCATATTCATATCTCACATCCATATTTTCGGGATGAAAGCCGATGGCTCTTTTGTAAATCACCTCTGCCCGACGGTAATCTTTCAACCAAAAAAGTGTTTGGGCATATATCCGTTCAATCCGGATATCGCCGGGATATTTTTTTTCGAAATTCCCCAAAACGGCTACGGCCTCAGAGAATCTTTTCTCGTTACGCAACTGTTTTGCCTTTATTAATGTATTTGTTACCAATGTATTCTGTGCATTAGCATAGCCTGCTAATGAAATCAAAAAAAATAATACTATTATCCCTTTAAGCTCTTTTCCCCAAACAGCAAAAAGAATTTTTCTCTTCTGTTTACAATTCATGCTTTATTACTAAATTTAGAAATTTCTCGGATCTACTAAGATTATTCCAATAACGGGAATAAAGTTACAATATTTTGGATATCTGTTATAAAAT
>JAADID010000322.1 GCA_013151505.1 Chlorobiota bacterium
ACCGGGATGTTTTCTTCGTATGCGATTTTTTCCATTTTTTCGATTAAATCCGGGTCGTAAGGGCGGCTCATGTCGGGAAATCGCGGCCCAAACTCTTCATGATTTTCACCGATCAGCGGGTTGCCCGGCAGCATATTGATGTGGTCGTCAATGATCATCAGCGAAGCCGGCGAGAAATCCGTATTCACCGCTCCGCAGGCATTGGACACCAATAAAGTTTCCACACCGAGGAGTTTCATCACCCGCACCGGGAAAGTGATCTGCTGAAGTGTGTACCCCTCATAGAAATGAAAACGGCCTTTCATGGCCAGCACATCAATCCCCTCCAGCTTTCCATAGATCAACATGCCATGATGAAATTCAACCGTTGCCTCCGGGAAATGGGGAATGTCTTTATAACTGATGCTTTTCTTTACTTCAATCTTATCAGCCAGTTTTCCGAGGCCTGTTCCGAGAATTATCGCTGTTTTGACATTATCAATCCCTTCCGACCGCAAGAAATCTGCTGTTTCCAGTGCTTCTTTGTACATCTTGTTTTGTTTTGTTTAACCCCGCAAACCTACCAATTTTTAACCGCAATGCAAAACAACAAGTAACACAACAAAAACATATATTTTTGTGTTATGATAGGACTATGATGAAAAAAATACAGTTAATTTTTTTGCCCGTTATCGTTTTTTTTGCCATTAACCTGCACGGGCAAACCGATACGACCGATATGAAAACACAGGATGATAAAACCGAAGAAGACTGGAAAAACGAACTGACTCCCGAGCAATACAAGGTGCTCCGCCAATGCGGCACAGAGCCGCCGTTCACCGGGAAATATTATAAAAACAAAGAAAAGGGCACTTATCATTGTGCTGCATGCGGTGCCTTACTTTTCACTTCCGATACGAAATACGATTCCGGCTCGGGATGGCCCAGCTTTTATGATGTTGTTGACAAGAAAAATATTGAAGAAATAATGGATACCAGTTACGGCATGCGCCGGATCGAGATCAAATGCGCCCACTGCGGTAGCCACCTCGGCCATGTCTTTCCCGACGGCCCCAAACCAACCGGATTGCGCTATTGCGTAAATTCCGTTTCACTGGATTTTGTCAGATCGGATACGGTGAAGGATTAACCCCCTTCCGTACGGCGGCTTCAGCCGCCGAATACTTTTTATTTCAGGATTTGTTTGATATACGGCGACTGAAGTCGCCGTTACGGTTGAGCAAGCTCTCAATCGGACTTACCATAAAGTGATGAATTTTCAACCGTTAATAAGCAACTTTTGCGGATAATTACCGTACAAAGAGTATGAAAAAAGCAATTTTCCCGGAAGGGAAATCATAAACTGTTAGAAACCAATAATACAGACATGAAACGTATAATGTTTTTGGTTACAATTGTTTTGTTGGGAACGGCAGGTCTATTCGCTCAGCAAAAAAGCGAAGTACCGTTCAGAAATTGTAATACCATCCAGATCCTCAAACACGGGCCTTCGGACAGCCTGTTGGTTCAGTTCGCCAGATTCCTGAAAGAAGAAGGTTACGGTATTGACCGTATCAACAAGAAGAACACAAACCTGCGGACGACACCGTTTAACCTGATCTCACACAAGCTGAACAATGCCATCATCCACGTGATGGCGCCGGCAGACAAATCCAAACACATGATCATCGTTACGGCATTCACAAAACCACATGAGTACGGGGCATCCCCCTATAAAATGCGGGCGCACAGCTCGAAAATGGCGGAAAACGGCACGCTGTTCAGCGAAGTGGATTACCTCGCCAAAAAATTTGCCAACACTTACAGGTGCGATATTTTGTATGTGAAGTCGAAGCACTGAGAAAATGACATCAACTCAAAGCATCTGATAAACATAAAAGCAGATTAAACAGGGCCACGCTTTAACCAGTGTTATTATACTGATATTCTTCAATTTGTTATAATTTAGAATTGTTTTAAATTTTAACGTTTTTTTAACAGCGGTAATATTTTGAATTAAAACAATTCTTTATACTATTGTCCCAGATAACCAACAACAAATCGCAATAGTTATAATCAGTATTCATTTAAAATGCAAATAATAGATTAATCACTGTTACACTATTGTAATCACTTTTTTTAAAAACACAAAAAACAAAAACCCAACCATTATGAAACACCTGTTTTTCTTTTTATCCGGCATCCTTTTTAGTGTAACCATTATTTCGCAAACTGCTCAAACCCAAATGAATATTAATGATAAGGTGCTGAACATCTCTGTTGAAAAAATTACCGATGGCTATCAATATTCATATAAACAAACAGACAAAGCAAGCCCTCAGCCAAAATTTACCGCAATTTCATTAAACAGGGATCTTTTTTTAACATTTACTAATGCCGCTTTTAAAAAAATAAACGGATCAATTAACGAAAGTGATAGTACAGTCATTTCGAAGATGATCAATCCAATTTTTATTGAACTGGTTGCAAACTTATTTAATGAAGAATCAGACGGGCCAATAATTGCAACGCTTACTTTAAAAGAATCTATCCCTGTCTATACTATTGGTAAAAAGGTGCCTACGCCTACGCATACACTTACCCCGGAAATGTGTTATGTAGTATTTAAAGATGGTTTTATCGAGCAAATTAAAATATACGGGATTGTAGAAATTAACGCTCAAAATACATCCAATGAAAAAGTTTTAGAAGATTTTCAAGATCAGGAAGCAAAAGATCATTTCAAGATCAAAAGCTGTGAAAGCTATGGATTTACAAACATTTATTCCATCGGTATTAGTTCCGTAATCAATGTTAAAACACTTTATAAAATCAAAATATATATTGACAAGAGTACAAAACCAGATGCGGGCTATTTCATTTTGGGAGATGCAATTGATTATAAAACGATTCCCAAATACGGGACTCGTGACTACAGTCCCGAAAATGGAGAAGTTGAATTAGTAAAGGGCCAGACGATTGATTTACGTAAATCCTCAAATGCAAAAATATTGGAATTCAAAATATTTAGTGACATCGTGGGATTTGGAGAAGACAATCCCAACGGGCTGGTTCAGCTTGAATTGGAAAAAAGAGTGCCGATTAATACATATAGAGGACCGTTCCTACATACCCGGATGGGGCACTCTTTTTTCTCATTTATTGATTTTGAATTTACATGGTCAAAGATTGAGAATAAAGTCAAATACCTGTCTTTGAACGCTTATACACCACAACAGGTTGACTCGACATTATTTTTTATTGATGCGCTGCAAGTTTACCGATACCAAATATTTCAGCTGGGGGGGGAAGTCAATTTATGGTTGCTGGAAGTACAAGGGCTGAAATTTGACTTTGAAATTAATTTACATGCCAATTTCGGTTATGCCAGAGTTGTTGATACAATTAATTATCAGGGTGAAGCATTAAATATTGACGAACCCCTTAATTCTATTTTGCTTGCACCGGAAATTAAGTTTGTTTTCTATCCTGAAAAAAGAATAAACATATCTGTAAGCGATAAGCTGACACGGCAATATTTTTTATTTGATGATGAAAATTTCGGATATAAATCACAAAAAGGAAATGAATTGGTTGAGGGCAGTAAATGGTTTAATACGATTGGCCTGGATGCTTATTACTGGCCGTCGGCACAAGGTAAGATATTTATCAGGTACCGGTTAAATCATGAATTAAACAATATTTACAGTAATTTCAGTCAATTTCAAATTGGATATTCAATGAATATCAACACCTCAAAAAAGAACAAATAAAATAACTTTTGTTAGCATTATTTTAAAAAATCATTTGATTACGCAGGAAATAATGACAACCTTTTTACCAAAAGTTTTTCAGTACTCTGCATCATTTTATAACCATTCCTTATATAAGGTTGCAAGGAATAGCCTTTGTAATTAATATCTTGGGAAAGTGAATAGATGATGTAAATGTAATGTTTCATAAGAAAAAAAGGAAAGCGATAACTGCTTCTCTTCTGTGCGATCCGGACAGCCTGTTTCGTTTGAAACTAAAGACTCAAACCCGTCTCGCCTCAGGCGAGATGACAGGCAGGTATTCCTATCGAAAATTATTGGTCGGTTTTTCTCCGATTGTCTTTTTAACGAGTAAATTAGACGGTTGTTTAATTAAC
This sequence comes from Chlorobiota bacterium, assembly GCA_013151505.1. Classification (GTDB taxonomy): domain Bacteria; phylum Bacteroidota; class Bacteroidia; order Bacteroidales; family F082; genus JAADID01. Next base: position 4,130 of record JAADID010000322.1, read on the forward strand.
CATTTGATATAATCCCTGTTTGCTCTTTTTAACGCTTTTTCCCTTTGCAAAGCTTCCTTTTTTGTTGCAAATTCCTGAACAAATACCAATTCCCAGGGGCCTTTTCCCGAAGTGTACCGGCTTTCATTGTTGTTGTGTTCATTCAAACGATCAAAGGGCCTTATGGAGTAACCCTTGTAATAAATATCGTAGGTTTGGCTGTAAATGATGTAAACGAAATGTTTCATAACAAAAAAAGGGAAGCGCTACTTGCTTCCCTTTTGCGGTCCGGACGGGACTCGAACCCGCGACCCCCTGCGTGACAGGCAGGTATTCTAACCAAACTGAACTACCGGACCAATATCTTTATGAACTTCTTTCGGTAATCCCCTTGGAACCGAACCCGTCTCG
>JAADID010000248.1 GCA_013151505.1 Chlorobiota bacterium
GCGGTTATTCAGAAATAAAATGTCTTCCGCTTTTTTTTTTGGGTTTTGATGTGTTCGAACCAGGTCTTTGTAAATGTTTATTTGTTTTTGTGCAGCGTCGCCAACAGGAACCAGCCTTTGTTTGCTGCCTTTTCCGGTAACCACGATTAAACCCTCATTAAAATGCAGGTCTGACAAGTGAAGCCCGATAACTTCAGATACCCGCAGCCCGCATCCGTACAACACCTCCAGAATGGCCTTGTCGCGTTCGCCTTCAGGTTTGGAAAGATCAACAGAATCAATGATTTTAATAACTTCATCAGGGGTGAGCACCTCCGGTAACTTTCTTCCCAGCCTGGGTGATTCCAGCAGTTCGGATGGGTCTGACCGGACAACTTTCTCCAGCATCAGAAACCTGTAAAACGATTTGATGCCCGAAATGATCCTTGCCTGTGAGACCGGTCCCAGCTTCATTTCGTTGATGAACGCAAGGAAACCCCTTAAATCTTCAATGGTGGCTTGTTTTATGTTCTTCTTGTTTTCCGGCTCATCCAGGTAATGGAACAACAAGTCCACATCATGAAGATAGGCATCAATGGTATTTGAAGATAACCCTCTTTCAAGCTTTAAGTATTGCCTGAAACCGCTTTTATAGGATTGATTTAGCAAAGCAGGAATAAATTTATTTTCAAAGATAAAGATTCCTTCTCAAATTTCGGGTGCAGGAATCAGCCTGACTGAAATTATCCTGTTTATATTATAGGAATATCGGAGATAAAATGTATTTTTGTCATCCATCGCAACCCGATAAGCTAATTCATTAAAATCCAAAAAATTAAGAAATATGGTTGATTTTTCATTTACCCCTGAACAAATTGAATTAAAAGAAAAATACAGGGATTTTGCCGACAGGTTAATGCGTCCCAATGCGAGAAAGTATGATACACTCGCTGAATTTCCCTGGGATATTGTTAAAGAAGCTTATAAAGAAGGGCTGATGAACGGACCGATGGCCCCTGAATTTGGCGGTCAGGGACACACAATATTTGAAAGCGCCATTGCATCGGAAGAACTGGGCGCCGGTTGTGTGGGCATTGGCATTTGTATGGATGCAAACACGCTGGCATTGACACCGTTGTACCTCGGCGCTTCGGATGAACAGAAAAAGAAATTTTTCAGTTGGATTGTCGAGGAAAAAGGTGTTGCCGCTTATGCCCTCACCGAGCCCAATGCAGGTTCGGATGTTGCAGGGATCAAATCGTCAGCCATTCTTCATGGCGATAAATACATACTGAATGGCCACAAACGTTACATCACGAATGGCGCCGTTTCTACATTCATTACCGTTTTTGCCCTCACCGATCCTGAAAAAGGCGCCAGAAGCCTTTCGGCATTTGTTGTTCCCACCGACTCACCCGGCGTTGAGATCGTGAGCAACCTGGAAAAGATGGGCCAGCGTGCATCGGTTCAGACCGAATTCAAATTCCACGATGTGGAAGTCCCTGTTGAGAACAGGATAGGGCAGGAGGGACATGGTTTTCTTTTGGCCATGAAGACTTTTGAGCGGACGCGTACCGGCGTGGCAGCGCTAAGTATCGGGAATGCCCGTGAAGCTTACGAAACATCAAAAGACTGGGCAAAAAACCGTATCCAGTTCGGGAAACCCATTACCGTAAACCAGGGTGTGAGCTTTATGCTGGCTGATATGGCTACCGAAATTGAAGCCGCACGCCTTTTAACATGGCATGCCGCCTGGGCTTACGATAACAAACAAAAATCAGCTAACAAGTTATCGGCGATGGCTAAAATGTATGCATCGGATGTGGCGATGAAAGTCACTACCGATGCTGTCCAGGTTATGGCCGGTGAAGGGTATTCCACCGATTACCTCGTAGAAAAAATGATGCGCGATGCCAAACTTTGCCAGATTTATGAAGAAACCAACCAGATTCAACGCCTGGTGATCAGTAAGAACATTCTGAAATAAGTTAACAAAAAACAGTCTCCAATAGTTTTAAAGATACCAAACCTGGAAAAGCGGCCCGGTAAAGAGAATGCTGTTTTCTGATACCGGCTTTGCAATTATGATCAATACGATATACAGATTTATTACCGGAAAACGTTTCGTTCCGGCAATTATATTGCTTTGTGCCATTGCATTTCTCGCAAGCCTTTTCCACCGCTACATTTATATTGACGATGCCTGGTTCGGCGAACAGGCTTACTGGTTTTCCAGGCTTGGTCACGTCAAAACATCCACGATTATAGACTTCTATGGCTGGGATGAGCGGCTTTTTGTTTATCATAAGCTGAACATAATTATTGGAGCTTTGCTGATCAAAATATTTGGCTGGTCACCGGAGCCGTTGAGGATATTCACGCTGCTGGTCTTCCTCCTTTTTCTGTTCATCATTTATAAAGTTCTGAAATCTCCGGCTTTCAATTCAGGGCTGGTAAAAAGCCGTCTGGTTTTCTTCTTCCTGATTGTCAATCCGCTGACCCTTTTATATGCCTTTACCTACCGGCCCGAGATACTGGTGATGACGCTGGGTTTTTCATCATTTCTGTTGTTGACCGTAAAACAAAACCTTAAAAACCTGATATACGCTGCAATCCTGGCAGGCACAGCCATGCTGGTACACCTGAACGGAGTCATGTACATGGTTGCCGGTTTCGGACTTTTGCTAACAAGAAAGCAGTGGAAATCAGCCATAGTTTTCGGCTTTGCATCGGCTGTTGTCGGATCTTTATATTTCTATGATTTGTGGCAACCGGGACATTTCAACACTTTTCTCCATCAGATCAGGCACTGGCCCGATAATATTACTACCAATTATAAAGCGGTTGGGTGGTTATCATATAACGTTGCAGCATTAATGAAACTCGGCAATGAACACCAACGGTTTTTCTGGAGTCCCGATGTGTGGGGGTTATCGGGGACGTTTGTGATTGCATTGATCCTGAAAGGAAAAACACTTTGGAGAAAACATAAGGAATTGATACTATATCTGCTTTTTGCCGATATCGGACTCAATATATTGGGATCGCACATTGCCGAAATATATATGTTGTTGCTCATGCCATTCCTGGCGATTATTGCCGCTTCATTTTTATCCGAACTGCGAAAAAACGCCAAACCTTATCTGCAGTTTATCGGGATCATTCTGATTTTATTCCAGGCAGGAACTGCAGTAAACAGACTTACGGAAATATTCGGCAGAATGGAAAACACCGTCAGTCTCTCTGCCGAAATGCTATCGGGATTCCCTGAAAATAATGGGCGTGTCCTTGTGCCGTACCGTTTTATTTACAACCAGCTACCGGAAAAACAGCTTGTGTCGTACAAAACGATGGAATACCACCAGGTGGAAAACGGGAAGAAGTTTTCAAAAGATGAATTCCTGGCGTTGGCTCTCCGGCTGAATATCCGGTATATGGTCGTTCCACCCGAAATGCTTTCCGAAAATAAAATGTATCCCTGGATGAATGAAGAATTCAGGGATTTTGAAAACAAACATAGGTATATAAAATTGAAAATTTCTCAAAATCCTTTGGGTCTGGTGCGTGTGGATTGATGTCCCTGGCATATAGCTGACCCAAAATTGTCATTTGGAGAAAAAAAGAATTGAAAGAATAAAAATAAGGAATGAAAATGTCAGACATCTTTTCCAAAGTTCTAAACTTTGGAAAAGATGTATTATTCGATTTTGGCTGCCTGAACATGCATCCAGTCATAATTCTTTTTCCGGCCGAGGCTGACCCAGCCTTCCTTTTCCCAGAATTCCCACCATTTGTCATATTCAGGGCGTGCGAAAGCTGCCCGGTCGCGTCCCCAGGGCAAAGCGTTGTTTTCAGGGTCATAATCCATGGCAATGCCCCAGGCATGAGTTGACCAAGTGGTACCCCCGCGTTTCTTTCTGACACTCAAACATCCGCCCCAAATATCCAGCCGCAATCTTCTGATCTCCTCCATACCGTAATGATCAAGTACATTGGCCAGTACCGTCTTTAAACTGTCACCTGTTTTTTCGTGGCAGGAGATACGACGGACGACTTTTCGTTTGTCCCATGACAACCGGTGTGGGTAAGGCAGGTCGAGCAGTATCTGATTTTTGCCTACTTCACCGTAAAACTGTTCGAGAAGCTGTTCTACAGGCCAGTTATGCGGGTTGTATTCAACTTTCGGCTCGTCGTCGCGCCAGGGTGCAGGCATGATCCCCGTTTGAAGGTATTCTTTCAAAACGCCATAGGCATAATCGGTTTGTGGCCCCCAAAGGCCGTCAACGGGTCCTGCGTCAATATTGTTTTGATGACATAAATACTGAATAAAAGCAACGGCCTGCCGCTTGAAAGGCCAGTTGCCCCTGTTGCCGGGGACCTTTAATAAAGCGTTTTTGGTTTTTTCGCCGGCGATACCGTCAACCGGGCCTGCATGGTAGCCAAGGCGATTCAGTTGTTCCTGAATGAGCTTAATGTGAGATTTTGTTAGTTTCATGAAACAGTTTTTTTATTTAAAAATTG
>JAADID010000184.1 GCA_013151505.1 Chlorobiota bacterium
ACAATTATACTACATGGAAAGATGGTTACCTGATTTTTAAAGACAGCCCGCTGATGGAAGTCATTAAAAAGATTGATCGCTGGTATAATGTAAAAATGTTGGTAAACGACAAAGTTGTCGAACAATTTGATTATACTGTTGAGTTTGATAACGATTCTTTATCTACGGTTTTGAAAGTGCTGGAGGAGATGACGCCCCTTCGGTTTACCATATCCGGTAGCCGGATTTTTGTTACGAGAGACAAAAAACGATGGAACGATTTTATAAATGTTAAAAAATAAATACGAACAAAAACAGAATGCCTATGAAGCAGAGAAAAGCAATGTCTAAATGTCTGTATGAAAAAAACGGGAAATGCTGTAACATTTCCCGAAAAATTTAAATTTCGTTAAGGAACAAACCACGAGGGGGAGTTCATTAACAAGTATTAATAATTAAATGCAAAGGTATGAATAATAATATTACGATCAGATATTTTTCGTCTATCCGTAGAAAAAGAGGTTTCCCTTTCATAAAACTTATAATGACCCTGTTATTATTAAATGTTTTTACTTTATCGGCAAAAACCATTTACTCACAAGAGGCCCGTTTGACGATAAATATGAAAAATGCCAGTATTCAGGAAGTTATGAATGAAATTTCGAGCCAAAGTGAGTTCACCTTTGCCTGGAGCAGTAAATTTGTCGATCTTACTAAGAAGGTTGATATTCAGGTAAAAAACAGTACCATTGACAGGGTTCTAAATGCTCTGTTTAATGATTCAGGAATACAATTTAAGATTACTGGCAAAACAATTGTCTTAACGCCATCAAGAAAAAATACTGTCCGGGTGCAACCCAAAAAAAACACGGTTCATGGAACGGTAAAATCCCGTGATGGGGAAACATTACCCGGAGTAAATGTTTATATTAAGGGCACCTCTACGGGGACAACCTCAGACATTAACGGCAAATATTCAATTCCTGTGAATAAAAATAGCGTTTTGGTTTTCTCTTATATTGGAATGCAAACGACTGAAATAAAAGTGGGTAGCCAACAAACAATTAATGTAGTTATGAAACCTGCGGCTACCGGATTAAATGAGGTAGTTGTGGTAGGTTATGGCATACAGAAAGAAAGTTCTGTAACCAGTGCCATATCCGTAGTCAAGGCTGAAAATTTTAATAAAGGGGAAATAAATAATCCGCTTGGCCTGTTACAAGGTAAAGTCGCCGGTTTGGCCATTTCCCGTGTGGGAAGTAATCCTAATGGCGGGTATGCTATTCGTATCAGAGGATTATCAACGCTTGGGGCAAATTCGCAGCCGCTTATTGTTATTGACGGAGTTCCGCCGGGAGTTTCCTTAAATGATATTGATCCGACTGACATCGCCTCGGTATCCGTTTTAAAAGGGGCTTCGGCAGCGGCTATTTATGGAACGAGAGGATCCAGCGGAGTCATCATTGTCACAACCAAATCGGGACATACATCACATAAGGCCTTTTCTCAGATAGAATATTCCGGGTCAGTTACGATGTCAACAGTAGCAAAAGAAATTAAAGTATTGACTCCTGAACAATATAAAAACTGGTCAGGAGTTTTTAAGCCCACGAATTTAGGGAGCGCTACCAACTGGTTTAAGCAGATTATGCATACCGGTGTAGATATAGTGCATAATTTGGCCATTTCGGGAGGAGGGGGCCTAATACAGCCTATAGGGCTTCGATTAATTACAGACGGGTACAAGGTATCCTGAAAAAGACAGGGTTTAACAAACTTAATGCCCATTTAGATTTGACCCAGTATGCCTTGAATCATCATGCCGTTTTTAGGTTTCATTTATCAACGAGAAGCGTGAACCGCCAATTGGGCTTTCCTGAGGCATTTCGCTATGCCGTAAACATGAATCCGACGGCGCCGGTGATGGATCCCAATAATACATTGTATGGTGGATATTTTCAGCAAAATCTGACCCGTGCATATAATCCGGTATCCATCATTGACCAAAATATTAATACGAGCAAAGGCCTAAACCTATCGGGAGATTTGAGTGGAGAATATGATTTTTCCAATTACATTCCGGGTTTAAGTATTAACGCACTTTACTCACATCGGCAGGGTTTGACAAATAACAATTATTTTTCACCCAGCACAGCTAAAATAAATGGATTTAACCATCACGGATGGGCCAGTAAGCACAATAGCAATTATGTAAATTGGTTGGCACAAACTACGTTGCACTATCAGCGAACAGTTTTTAAAAATCTAAATTTCAACATACTGGGCGGTTATTCGTATCAGGATTTTGTGAATTCATCGACCTCTGTTGCAGGAGGCAACTTCCTTTCAAATGATTTTAGTTTTAATAATCTTTCTGCTGCCCGTGATTTTAACAATGGATTGGGAATAATAGGAAGTTATAAAGCAGAACATAAGCTTATCGCTTATTTTGGCCGAATCAACCTGAACTTTTTGGATACCTATTATTTAATGGCAAGTATCAGACGTGAAGGCTCCTCCCGGTTTGGAAAGAATGAGCGGTGGGGAAACTTCCCCGCAATCAGCGGTGGCATAGAGGTAACCCGTTTAGTTTCTATTCCTTATGTGAACAGCTTAAAAGTTCGCGCAGGTTATGGAATTACAGGCCAGGATGCCCCCGGCGATTATCTTTCGGAAAGCTTATTAGGGCCTCACGGTTATTTTTTGGTCAACGGCCAATATATCCCAAGTTATGGCCCTACGTCAAATGCAAATCCCAATTTGAAATGGGAAACCAAGTACGGGCTTGACATTGGACTTGATTTCAGAATGTTCCATAATAAATTAAGCGGTTCTTTTGATTATTATCATAATACGACCAAAGATTTAATTTATAATGCCACGGTACCGGTTCCCCCCAATCTTTCGTCTCATGAGTGGATTAATGTGGGGAAATTGGCAAGTGCCGGGTTTGAGGCAAATATAACGGCGTACATTATCCGAAAGCAGAATTTTTTTTGGCAGAGTAATGCTACCTTTTCATTATATAAGCGTACACGGTTAGTCTCTCTGTCAAACAAACAGTTTGACTTTGGAAAAACACAAAATATTGATGTTCTCGGGGTCCCGGGGATGGTTAATGTCCTCCTTATTCATCTTGCGGAGGGTCAGCCGATCGGTCAGATATGGGGCCCTGTTTATGAAGGTATCAAAAATGGGAAATGGGTATTCAAAGATTTAAATGGAGATGGAAAGATCAATCAAAAAGATGATACGGTGATCGGAAACGGGTTGCCCAAGTGGTCTTTTGGTTTTAGCAATACGATTCGTTATAAAAACTGGAATTTTAGTTTCAATGTTGTCGGGGTATTTGGTCACGACCTTGTTAACACCTATCGGGCATTCTATCAGGACCCGACGGAAATAGCCGGATACAATGTGTTAGAGTCAACATTACAGATCGAACAATTGACAGAGGCTCATAAATTTTCCAGTTTTTTTGTGGAAAACGCCTCCTATGTACGGCTTAACAATGCTACCCTTGGCTACACCCTTCCCATAAAACATATTCTGGTATCACAGGCAGAGGTTTACCTAAGCGGGCGGAATTTGTTTACCATCACCCGTTACACCGGGGCTGATCCTTCGGTACGATATAGTGACGGAGGAAATTTACTCGCTCCCGGTATTGACCGCCGGAATACCTGGTTTAGCGCCCGTATGTTTACTTTAGGATTGAACCTGACTTTTTAAAATAGAATTATATTAAAAATACATTTGTTATGAAAAATCATATCGAACATAAAAACAGAATTTGGTTCCTGCTGTTATCTGCCTTTTTAGTGGCTGTTACGTTTACTTCGTGTAATAAACTGGATGTAAAAACTTATTCTCAGCTTACGCCTAATAAGTTCTACAAGAACCCGGAGCAGTTTGTCTCGGCGATGGGCGTTGCCTACAGGGATTTGGTTAATTTTGGAAACCACAAGGGTATATTTATGCTCCAGGAAGTTGGAACAGATGAAGCCGTAATTCCTCAGCGGGGGCCTGATTGGTATCATGGCGGGGAATGGATTCGTTTTCATCAACATACCTGGGACGATCGTGAAGATCGTATTCGTACTACATGGAATACCATGTTTGCCGGTATAAGTAATACCAACCGGTTAATCTATCAATTTAATAATCTGGTAAAAAAGGGGAGTATGAATGCCGGTACGGCGACCACCTATATTGCGGAGCTCAAGGTGCTGCGGGCATTTTATTATTACCTGCTGCTGGATACGTTCGGCAATGTACCTATTGTAACCCAGTTTGCCAATGCTTCAAAAGCGCCGGCCAATAATACCGATTTTCAGGCCGGAAGAGACAGCCTGTTTAATTTCATAGAAAGACAGGTCAAAGACAATATAGAAAAGCTGAGCTCTGCAGCAGATCAGTCCACCTTTGGCCGGATGAACCGTTGGGCGGCACATTTTCTGTTAGCCAAGTTATATCTGAATGCCAAAGTCTATACCGGGACTCCCCGGTGGCAGGATGTGGTGGCCCAGAGTGACTCGATCATCAATGCAGGCAAATACAATTTAGCTCCTGCTTTTTTTAGCGTTTTCAAGACGTTCAATCAAAATTCACCTGAAATCATCTTTGCCATTCCCTATAACGCGGTGTTTTTTCAGGGCTTTTTTATAGACAGGGTAACATTGGCCAATCTAAACCAGTTCACGTTCAATCTAACAGTAAACCCATGGAACGGAATGGCCACGCTGGAAAATTTCTACTACTCCTTCTTAAATACGGATGTGCGTAAGAAAGGATTTATGGTCGGGTATCAATATGATTCGAAGGGAAATCACCTGATTGATGCCAGTACATTTCCTGGTGAGCCCCATGGAGATACACTGTATTTCACACCGGAAATCAACGAATTATATCCTAAAGCCTGGCGGGAAGCAGGAGCCCGTTTCCATAAGTTTGAGTACGCAATGGGTGCAACAGCAAATCTGAGTAATGCTTTTCCGGTATTCCGGTATGCGGATGTTCTCATGATGAAGGCCGAAGCTTTGTGGCGGATGAACCCGGGCAGTGCGGAAGCCCTGCAACTAATTAACCGGATTCGTGCTCGGGCCGGAACCCCCGGTTTTACTTCCCTGTCTGCTTATAAACTTTTATCCGAAAGGGGCCGGGAGTTTTATACCGAACTCTGGCGGCGTCAGGATTTAATCCGTTTTCGCGGTGGGTTACATTATCACATGGGGCCGAATGATGTAAAAGGTGCGCCCTATGCGGCGGGGGCAACAGCTTTTAATGATGCCTGGTGGGCAAAGCCGGTTGATCCGAATACCCACGTAAATGTTTATCCTATTCCTTATGCGCAGTTGCAGGCTAACCCTAATTTGCATCAGAATCCCGGTTATTAAAATAAATTATTTTTCTCATAAAGGGTAAAGAATCATGGGGCTATCTGAAACTTGTACGTGTTTTGTAGGTAGTCCCATTGATTTTATATATTTTGTTATAAAAGAAAAAGTTGCATTATGAAAATTTTAGCTTCGTCACATGACTGTTTTTACAGAGACGAGAAAGGTGCAGCACGTCCTATGCAGCGGGAGCAACAGCTTTTAATGATGCCTGGGTAGGCCAAGAGGCCGGTTTCCATCCACGTAAGTGTTTATCCTATTTCTTATGAGCAGTTACAGGATAGCCCTAATTTGTATCAGAATCCCGGCTATTAAAAAATAATTATAAAATTATCCTCCAAAATTAAATGTAAGTGTTATGAACAATGATAAACAAACTATTTCCCGGAGGGAAGCGCTCAGGCTGTTGGGCATAGTAGGCGGAGCAGCCGTGGGGAGTGCCCTGCTCCCGGGCACGGTACTGTCCGAGACAACCCGGATAAAAAAGAAAGGGGCCGGTCTTCTAAAAGGGCCAAAACGCCCTCCTAACATCATCATTCTCTTTGCCGACGATTTAGGTTACGGCGATCTGAGTTGTTATGGCCATCCTACCATTCATACCCCAAACCTGGACCGGATGGCTGCCGAAGGGGTCAAATTCACACAGTTTTGTGTGGCGGCATCCGTGTGTTCGGCCAGCCGCGGGGCATTACTGACCGGACGGTTGCC
>JAADID010000157.1:0-34779 GCA_013151505.1 Chlorobiota bacterium
TATATTAACACCAAACCGGTTATTGTTTGTTCTTTTGCCGTTGTATTTGGTTTTATGGTTAAAAAAATTGCATAAAAAAAATGAAAAAGATGAAGTATTTAACTTTTGTGTTAATTCTGCCGGTTGCTTTGTTGGTAACTTCGTGTAACAAAAGTAACGGAGATGAAAACAAGGACCTTGCCGGAGAGGTGGCAGGAACATATAAAGGGACACTGACTGATAACGGTTTGAAAGATGCAATTGATGCAACGGCCGACATCATAAAAATTGATGAAAAAACGGTTGAAATCCATTGCTATTCTTCTGTTCTTGACACTACCTTCGTTATGGAATTATTTGAAAACGGAGACAGCACGATGCTTTGCAATATAGGTGACGATTTCAAAAATATGTATGGCCACGAAAGGATGAAAGATCATCACATGATGGGAGACCCGAACTGGCAAAACTGGACACATCACATGGACGAAGAACACGATCAGGGTGATGAACATTACGGCGGGTTCAACAAAGTTGATCACAGTTTCACTTACAAGTTTGTTATGGATACCGCTTTAACGCTACAATTTAACGGAAAAAGACAATAATCAATTTAAAATTTTAAAACAATGAAAACAAGAATAGTAACAATAGTAACAGGTATTTTCCTGTTCGGCATGAGCAACATGTTTGGACAGGGAACGATGCACGGACATCACATGACCGCAGGTCATAATACTGAGATGAAAAGCTATGATGTACCCGATGCTTTTCAGAAACAACTCACAGGGGTTTTAACCGATTACCTCGTGCTGAAGGATGCCCTGGTGGCCGCCAATGAGACAGAAGCCGAAAAAGCTGCTAAAAAAACAATCAAAGCGCTTGATGCCGTTGACACAAAACTGCTCGAGGGCGAAGCGTATAAAACGTGGAAGAAACAGCAAAAAGCCATCGAAAGCAACCTCAACGGGATCATACAGATGAAGGGGATGAGCATGAAACGAAGCCATTTCAGTGTTGTTTCCGAGAATCTGACCGAGGCCGTAAAAACCTTTGGTATTGATCATGGTCAACCGGTTTATGTGGATTACTGCCCCATGGCCAATAATAATCAGGGAGCCTACTGGCTGAGTATGGAAAAAGAGATAAAGAATCCGTATTCAGGCGATGATGCCATGATGAAATGCGGAACGATTAAAGCTACGGTTAATTAGACATATTACTGATTACCGAATAAAAAGACAGGGTGTTTCAATGTAGTCGTTGAAGCGCCCTGTTTTGGTTTCTGTTGATCAATATGTTACCATTCATGAAAACGTGAAAACATGTCTTTTTTTACGAAAAGGAATAGAAGCTACAAATATTACCTTCGGAAAGCCCACCGTTATCTCGGTGTTATCCTGGGTGTCCAGTTTCTTTTCTGGACGGCAGGAGGCCTTTATTTTAGCTGGAGTGATATTGATAAAATCCATGGCGATCATCTGATAAAGGCGCAACCTGTCCTTCGGGGTAATATATCCCTTGTTTCACCGGAGATTGTCCTGAAAGCAATTAAAAATAAGGACGAGTTGGATTCGCTTTCCTCAATCAGGTTGATTAATATTTTGCAGCAACCGGTTTATCAGGTTCATTATTATTCGGGGAAAAACGAAAAAGTCGTACTTGCCGATGCCGGTACGGGAATGTTACGTGAGCCTCTCTCGAAAGAAGAAGCCATACGAATTGCCGGTTCCTATTTTTTACCGGATGCCGGAGTGGAAAAGGTAGAATATTTGGAGGCAACGGGAAAACATCATGAATACCGCGGGAAACCGCTTCCGGCCTGGGCGGTCAGCTACAATTATCCCGGCAACCCCGTTCTGTATATTGCAGCCAGCGAGGGAACTTTTCAAAATATCAGATACAGGGACTGGCGGATATTTGATTTTCTGTGGATGTTTCATACCATGGATTATCAGGAAAGGGATCGTTTTGGAAATATCCTGCTGCGAACTTTTTCTGTCTTTGCCCTGGTGACGGTAATATCCGGATTTGTATTGTATTTTATTTCTTATCGCAGAAAGAAAAAAGAAAAATAAAATTCCTCATGGGTGAATCAGGTATATGTGAAAAGATTAATTTCGTACTTTAGTTTTCTGTATTTGTATTTAAAATGTTTTTCCCGAAAGAATACCCTGAATTTTCATCATCCGATACCATAAAATCATGTAACTCTTTTCAAAAATTGTATAACTGCCAGTTACCCGGTCTTGCTTTTCTTTGTACCTTAAAAAAAATCGTAAAAAAGACAACTCAAATGACAAGAACAATACTTCACATCCTGATGGCTTTCATTCTGCCTGCTTCCGTTGGCGGATTTACCGTAAACAAGCATTATTGCGGTGAAGAACTCAGAGGAGTTTCCCTTTCCACGGATGCCGGCAACTGTCTTCATGACGTATGTGCACATTGCGAGGATGCAGCTATGAAATGCAGAATTGAGACGGATATACTTTCTTCAGATGATCAGTATTTACCGGAAAACAACCAACCGGAAATAGTTTTTGCCGGGTTGCCCTCAACCGAGAATTTAACGAAACCCGAACAGTTTTATCATCAGCGATTAAAAGACTTGTTTACCGAAAATATCACCTCACATGACATTCACATGTTCCAATCTTTCCGATGTTGATTCATCTTTTTCGTTTTGAGTATATAAATCCCTGAAAAGCAGAAAAATATGTGTTTCCTGTTAAAATGTAACTCAAAGCATCCCACAAGAAATTTGTTATTACAACTTAAACAATTTATAATATCAACTGAAGCAATTTAATCATGTTAAATAATATCATACGTTTCTTTCTTGAAAACAAACTGGTCACTTTTCTGGCGCTGGCCATGTTCATTATCTGGGGAATGGTTAACTCGCCCTTTAACTGGGATACCGGCTTTTTACCAAACGACCCGGTACCTGTTGATGCCATCCCCGATATTGGTGAGAACCAGCAGATTGTTTACACCGAATGGCCTGGACGTTCGCCGCAGGATATTGAAGACCAGATCAGTTATCCTATGACAACAGCCCTTCTCGGTATTCCCGGTGTAAAAACCATTCGGAGTAATTCCATTTTCGGACTGTCCAGTATTTATATCATTTTTGACGAAGGGATCGAGTTTTACTGGAGCCGTTCGCGTATTCTTGAAAAGTTGAGTTCCCTGCCTGCCGGCACATTGCCCGAAGGCGTCACTCCTGCATTGGGACCCGATGCCACCGCTTTGGGGCAGGTTTACTGGTACACGCTGGAAGGCCGCGACAGGGAAGGAAATCCAACCGGCGGATGGGATCCGCAGGAATTAAGGACCATTCAGGATTTTTATGTGCGCTACGGACTAATGTCGGCAAAAGGCATTTCCGAAGTGGCTTCTATCGGCGGTTTTATCAAAGAATACCAGATTGACATTGACCCCAATGCCATGAAAGCGTATGGCGTAAATGTGGCCCAGATCATCAATGCCGTGAAAAAAAGCAACCTGGATATCGGCGCCCGTACCATTGAATTCAACAAGGCTGAGTACCTGGTCAGGGCGCTGGGATATATCAAAAACCTGGATGACCTCCGGGAGAGTGTAGTCACGGTGCGGGATAATGTCCCGATCAGGTTAAAAGACGTGACACATATTTCATACGGCCCGGCTACCCGGCGTGGCGGTCTGGATAAAGGAGGCAGCGAGGCCGTCGGGGGTGTTGTCGTAGCCCGTTACGGCGCCAATCCTATGGAAGCCATTGACAATGTGAAAAAAGAGATTGCAAAACTTGCCCCGGGCCTCCCTTCAAAAACACTGGAGGACGGAACGGTTTCAAAAGTGACCATCGTTCCGTTTTACGACCGTACCGGACTCATCAAAGAAACACTCGGAACACTGGAATCCGCCTTGTCTCACGAAATTATCATCAGCATCATTGTGGTCATCATCCTTGTGCTTAATCTGAGGGCATCCATACTGATTTCAAGTTTGTTGCCCATAGGTGTATTGATGACTTTCATCACCATGCGCCAGTTTGGTGTGGACGCCAATATTGTGGCCTTATCGGGTATTGCTATTGCCATTGGTGTAATGGTGGATGTGGGGATCGTGTTTACTGAAAACATAGTCCGGCATCTCGAGATGCCGGAAAACGAAGGGGCCCGTGGTAAAAAGCTGCTGACCGTGATCTACAGTGCAAGTACGGAAGTGGCATCGGCGATCATGACAGCCCTGGCGACTACCATCGTTAGTTTCCTGCCGGTATTTGCCATGCAGGAAGCCGAAGGTAAACTATTCAGGCCACTGGCATTTACCAAAACATTTGCCCTGTTGTCATCATTGGTTATCGGTGTTATCATCATTCCGGCTATGGCCAATGTGATTTTTTCCATTCCTTTTAATAAAAAGCGGTTCAGCCGGATTTGGTATTCAACCTTAATCGCTGCAGGTTTGATCTTCATTATTTTTTACGGTTCATGGATTGCCGTATCGCTGATTGCATTCGGTGTAAACAGTATGCTCGAAGACCGCTGGCCCGAACATAGAAGACATTGGGTAAACAAAATTAATATTGCCATCGCCCCCCTCCTTGTGCTGGTTTATTTTCTGGCTTCCGAGTGGATGCCATTGGGTGCCATGAACAGTGAATTTGTGAATTTCCTGTTTGTGATTGCCATCATCGGTGTCATTCTCGGGACTTTAATGGCTATTGTCCATTACTATCCTGTATTGTTGAAATGGGTATTGAACAACAAATGGAAATTTTTATCCATTCCGGTCATTGTCATTGTATTCGGCTTGTTAGCCTGGCAGGGCATTGATAACTTATTCGGATTTATTCCCAATACGTTTAAAAAGGTGGGTGTGGACGTGAGGGATACAAAAGTCTGGCGTGCCCTGGCCGAAGCTTTTCCGGGAACGGGTAAAGAGTTTATGCCCAGCCTGGATGAAGGCTCTTTTTTGCTGATGCCAACAACCATGCCTCATTCGGGGATTGATAAAAATCTCGAAGTTATCCGTCTGCTGGATAAAAGAGTTAACGCCATTCCTGAAATAGAGAGTGTTGTCGGAAAATGGGGACGTGCCGCTACGGCACTCGACCCGGCGCCGATCTCCATGTACGAGAATGTTATCAATTACAAATCGGAATACATGCTTAATGAAGACGGACACCGTTTACGCTTTAAAGTGGACAGGGACGGTAATTATGTTTTAAAAAACGGGGGTACCTATAACCCGAAGGATGGCTTCCGGGTTGTAAAAAAGGAAGAACTTGTTCCCGATTCAAAAGGAGAATATTTCAGGCAATGGCGCGATTTTATTAAGTCGCCCGATGATATCTGGAAAGAAATTGTAAGCAATTCGGCTTACCCCGGCCTGACTTCGGCCCCTAAACTGCAACCCATCCAGACACGTCTGGTGATGCTGCAGACAGGTATGCGTGCTCCTATGGGGATCAAGGTTTTTGGACCCGATCTGGAAACCATCGAAAAAGTAGGCTATGACATAGAAGATATCCTGAGAGAGGTTCCGGGCATCAAACCCGAGTCTGTTTTTGCCGACCGGGTGGTAGGAAAGCCTTACCTTGAGATAGACATCAACCGCAAGGCGATTGCCCGTTACGGCCTGACCATAAAAGATATGCAAACATTTTTGAGCAGTTCTGTGGGCGGGGTAGCCCTGACCAATACGGTGGAAGGCAGGGAACGGTTCCCGGTGAGGGTACGTTATGCCCGCGAGTACCGCGACAATCCGGAGTCCTTGAAAACCATTCTGATTCCGACAAGTACAGGCGTACAGGTACCGTTGGCAGAACTTGCTACCATCACCTATACGCGAGGACCGCAGTTGATCAAAAGTGAAAACACCTTTTTGGTGGGATACGTTATCTTTGATAAAAAAGAAGATTATGCCGAAGTGAACGTGGTTGAAAATGCACAGAAATTACTGAAAGAAAAAATTGACAACGGTGAATTTATAATACCCAAAGGGGTAACTTATGTGTTCACCGGAAATTATGAAAACCAGATAAGGGCAACCAAACGGCTGATGCTTGTGGTGCCTATTTCACTGATTGTGATCTTCCTGATACTTTATTTCCAGTTCAGGACGGTAGCTACCTCTTCCATGGTATTCTCCGGAATATTTGTCGCTTTTGCCGGCGGTTTCATCATGATCTGGTTATACGGCCAGGGATGGTTTTTGAATTTCTCAGTTGCCGACGTAAACATGCGGGATCTTTTCCAGATGCACACCATAAATCTAAGTGTTGCGGTGTGGGTGGGCTTCATAGCCCTGTTCGGTATTGCCACCGATGACGGTGTGATCATGGGGACCTACCTGACACAGGTCTTCGAAAAAGAAAAGCCCAGAACAGTAGCAGAAGTACGCGAATCTGTGCTTCATGCCGGAAGCAAGAGGGTAAGACCGGCAATGATGACTGCTGCTGTAGCCATTATTGCCCTGATTCCGGTGTTGACATCGGTAGGAAAAGGTTCGGATATCCTGGTGCCTATGGCTATCCCTTCATTTGGGGGTATGCTTCTTCAGGTGATGACCATGTTCGTCGTTCCCGTGCTTTACAGCATGTGGCAGGAGAAGAAAGTGAAGAAAAATAACCACTACCCCGCATTAAAAGACGGGGAAACTGAAATTGCCCTAAAATAAACACGATGAAACAAATCAGTTACCCCGTCCTTCAGGGCGGGGACTTAAAGAATAAACCCATGAAAAAGATATTAATCATAATCATTACCCTGCTGACTTTTACCGTAACGGTAAAATCCCAGGATTTGCTGAACCAGTACCTGGTGATTGCAGCCAAAAACAATCCGGGGCTGAAAGCAAAATTCAATGAATACCTGGCAGCAATGGAGATAGGTCCGCAAGTCAGCTCATTGCAGGATATGCAGTTTGCTTTCGGGTACTTTATCCGACCGGTGGAAACAAGGGTCGGGCCGCAGAAAGCCAAACTTTCACTCAGCCAGATGTTTCCCTGGTTTGGTCAGCTAAAGGCTAACAGGAGTGTAGCTGATGAAATGGCAAATGCCAAATATGAAGCATTTGAAGATGCCAAATCCAAGCTGTTTTATGATGTTAAATCAGCGTATTACGATTTGTATTTTACGCAAAAAGCCATTAAGATCACCGATGAAAATCTTTCGATATTGAATATTTTAAATGAAATCGCCCTGATAAAAATGGAGGGGGGCCTGGTGTCGGCAGTAGATCAACTGCGTGTTGAAATGGAAATGGCTGACCTCGATAATCAGCTTTCCTTGCTGAAAGACCGTGTGATAGCGCAAACCGTTGCTTTCAACAAATTGTTGAATGTGGAAAGCAACAGGGAAGTACTGTTTGCGGATACTTTATCAGTACCCGGACAAATGTTGACCCGGGAAGCCATCCTTGACACAATCCGGATTAAAAACCATCAGCTCACGGCACTTGATCATGAATACACTTCATACCTGAACAAAGAAAAGGCATCCAGGAAACTGGGAGCGCCAAGTATAAACATTGGTATTGATTATATTTTTACCGGAAAGAGCGACAACCCGAACCTGGAAGCATCCTTATCAGGAAAAGATGCCATAGTCTTCCCAAAAATCGGCCTTACGGTGCCGCTTTACAGAAAAAAATACAAGGCTATGGTCAACGAGGCAATCTATCAGCAAGAGGCTGTTCAGGACCGTAAGGCGGATAAATTCAATGTGCTGGAAACGCTTCTTGAAAAAGTAATTACCGATTACAAAGATGCCGGACGCCGACTTGTTTTATACAGGGAACAAACCCGTTTTGCTTTCCAGGCTATGCAAATATTAAGAGCACAATATGAGTCGGAAAACACAAATTTTGAAGAAATACTACGAATGGAAAACCGTCTGCTGAAATATGCGCTCGAACTTGAAAAAGCGAGAGCAGACCAAAATGCAGCGGATGCTTTCATTTATTATTTAATGGGTAGATAAACTAATAAAAATCAGTTACATGGGGTTTCAACCCCAGGATAAATAAAAAAAGAACAATGAAAATAAACAAAAAAAATCTGATAATCGGAACAGCAGCCCTGGTAATCGGACTGTTGCTGGGCTGGGCCATTTTTGGCGGATCATCCCCAAAAACCTCCGAACAAACCGAAGTAGCGGAACACGATCACGAAGGTAAAACCATCTGGACATGCGCCATGCATCCCCAGATCAGGATGGACAAACCCGGTAAATGCCCCATTTGCGGCATGGAACTCATTCCGCTTGAAGAAGAAAAGGAAGAAGAAGCTTCCTCGCCTGACGAGATCAAAATGACCAGGTCGGCCATTGCCCTTGCCAATATAGAAACGGTAAAGGTGAAAAAAGGCATTCCGGAGAAAACAGTATATCTGCTGGGAATCGTTGAACCTGACGAACGTAATATCGCAGAACTTACTGCCCGTTTTGGAGGAAGGATCGAAAAACTTTATGTGAACTTTACCGGACAAAATGTTCGTAAAGGCGAAAAGCTGGCAACAATCTATTCACCGGAATTGATTGCTGCCCAGCGTGAGTTGGTCGAGGCGGCGAAATACAAGAGCACAAATCCTGCTTTTTACAAATCAGCGAGGACTAAATTAAAATTGTGGGATCTTACTGAAGCCCAGATCAACGATCTGGAAAACAGCGGGAAAACACAACACTATTTTGACATCCTTTCACCCATCACCGGGACGGTTACAAAAAGGGATGTATCCCTCGGCGATTACATTAAAATCGGGAGCCCCATGTTTGAAGTGATAGACCTGACAAAGGTCTGGGTCATGTTCGATGCGTATGAAAACGACCTGCCGTGGATAAAAATGGGGGATGAAATTGATTTTACTATTCAATCGCTTCCCGGAAAATTATACAAGGGGAAAGTGAAATACATTGATCCGTTCATTGACACCAAAACACGTGTGGCTAAAGTGAGGGTTGAATTGAGAAATCCGAAATTGATACTGAAGCCCGAAATGTACGCTGCCGGTGTTTTGAAATCGGAGATGAAAAAGACCAACGACCTGTTGATCCCCAAGACATCCATTTTGTGGACAGGAAAACGGGCGGTGGTTTATGTAAAGGTACCCAACCGCAAGCAGCCTACATTTTTGTATCGGGAGATCGTTCTTGGTCCTGAAGCCGGAAATTTCTACGTAGTATCTTCAGGACTTCATGAAGGCGAAGTGATAGTCATGAACGGCGTATTTAACGTTGACGCAGCAGCCCAACTTGCAGGAAAACCCAGCATGATGAATCCCGAGGGCGGAAAAGTAAATACCATGCCGGGAATGGATATGGGTGGAGGAAATGAAATGGAGTCGCAGCAGTCTTCCAAAAAGAAAACAGACAAAGAAAAAATACCAATGGATTTTAAGATGCAGCTTGGCAAAGTGATGGATAATTACCTGAGGTTGAAAGATGCATTTGTTAATTCCGACGAAAAAGCTGTTGAAGACGCTGCCAAAAAAACATTGGATGCCCTTAATAAGGTTGATATGACCCTGCTTAAAGGTGATGCGCATGTCCAATGGATGAAACTGGAAAAACCCATTAAAGATAATCTGAACGGTATCATACAGATGAAAGGGATGGAAATGAAACGCTCACATTTCAGTATTGTTTCGGATAAACTGACGAAAGCCATTGAACACTTTGGCGTGTCCGGTAACAAAACAAGCGCTTTATACCTGGAATTCTGTCCAATGGCCCTCGACAACAAAGGGGCTTACTGGATCAGCGAATCGAAAGTGATTCAAAATCCCTATCTTGGTGCGGCCATGCCTACCTGCGGTGAGGTAAAGAAGGAATTATAATTGTTAATCACACAGCTCATCCGTTTTCAAATACGGATGAGCTGTGTGAACTCAATACACTCCCCCGCTTTTAGCGGGAAGCTAAAAGTTTTATGTAAAATCGGATAATTCCATGGATAATTACTTTTTTCCTTTGTAGGTGTCACACAAACAATTGACATTTAATTTGAACCGGCGATTTCAGTGGTCGGTATGGATAAAAACCTTTTCCGCCCTCCGCGAATGACCATTGCTCCCCCTGCGGTTAAAACTTTCCCGGAAACCGGAAGCACATTTTTCCACATCTCCGGCCACAAATAACCCAAAATGATATAAATCATTTCCAAAATTCTGTAAGGCCTGCCGGATGTGAATGAACTAATATTGCAGGTAATTACTTCTAAACACTTTTAACATGAAAAAAACAAAACTCTTTACACTAATTTTTTTACTTGCGACCGTATCACTGACTGCACAAAACCCGTTGATCATTCCCGATACTTTATCAGGAACCGAATTTAATCTCAACCTGCAAAACGGCACATTCCAGTTTTACAGCGGAACAAATACTACAACGATGGGTGTCAACGGGGATATCCTGGGACCCACATTGATCATGAATCAGGGTGATTTTGTGGACATCATGGTTGACAATCAACTGGCTGATACAACTACGATCCACTGGCACGGGATGCATGTTTCGGCAGCAAACGACGGCGGGCCGCATACCATCATTCTGCCTGGAGATACGTGGAATCCGAAGTTTACGGTGATGGATAAAGCTGGAACCTATTGGTATCACCCACATTTGCACATGCAGACCAACAAGCACGTTTCCCTCGGCATTGCCGGTTTTATCATCGTAAGGGATGATGAAGAAGCTGCCCTCGACCTGCCCCGGACTTATGGTGTGGACGATTTCCCGCTGGCAATACAAACGAAAGATTTTGACGACCAGAAACAAATTGTCGTACCGTCAAATTCCGATGATGTGCTGATGGTCAATGCCACCATTGACCCCGCCCTTGACGTACCTGCCCAGGTGGTCAGGTTCCGGCTGCTCAACGGCTCTTCACAACGGGTTTTCAATATAGGCTTATCAGGAAATTCAACTTTTTACCAGATTGGCTCCGATGGCGGGTTACTCAGTGAACCCCTTGCCTTGACGCGCCTGCAACTGGCCCCCGGCGAACGTGCCGAAATACTGATTGATTTTGACGGCATGGAGGGGCAGTCCGTTCAGTTGATGAGCTATGCAGCGGAATTAGCCGATGGAATTTACGGCGCCAAATATCCGGGCATAATGCAGTTTATGGTGCTTAACGGCTATGACCCGAATCCGCTGAACGGGAGTAATTTTGATATCATTACTTTTAATATAGGCGCTCAAACCGGAAACCCTGTAACGAATATTCCGGCTTCGCTGGTTGAGGTAACACCTTATCCTGAAGAGTCGGCCGATATTACGAGAACACTCACTTTTTCTCCCGAGTTCATGGGCCCTGATCAATTGAACGGGAGATTTTTTATCAACGGCCTGACTTTCGATATGGAGGTGATTAATTTTACCATTCCGTTGAACAATACCGAAATCTGGAGTATTACCAATCAATCGGCCATCGCTCATCCTTTCCATATCCATGACGTGCAGTTTTTTGTATTGGACAGGAACGGCGTTCCTCCGCCCGCCAGTGAACAGGGCCGGAAAGATGTAATTCTTGTCAATGCCCAGGAAACCGTGCGGTTTATTACAAAATTTGAAGATTTTGCCAACGATCCGGTTCCCTATATGATGCATTGTCACATGCTCGTACATGAAGATGACGGCATGATGTTGTCGTTTGAAGTGGTGGACACAACCACGGGTATTGATGATTTTAATGCCGGTGACGATGTTTTCGTTTTGTTTCCCAACCCGATAACCGACGGTAGTTTTACCGTGGAAAAATCCAATGGCAGCACGGGGATCACATCCTATGAATTATACAGTTTAACGGGAAACAGGATTTTGCAAAAAACAGTCAGCGATCAAAATCCGGAAATTAAAATCAATGTTTCGGATATTCCTTCGGGACTTTATTTTCTGAAAGTCTATGCCGGTAAAGCAATACACACAAGAAAAGTCGTGATCAATTAATTCCGGGCAGGAAACGTTGTACCTTTAGGTAACATAAAACGATTAATACATCAAACAAACATAAAAAATTACGAAAATGAAATATGCAATAATAACTGCACTTTTTTCCTTTCTTCTCATTTATACCGTATCATCAGCTTTTGCGCATGGTGAGGAAAAGCACAATAAGAAAACAAAGGCAGATACGGTAAAAACCCACGAAGCAGGTCAAATGGATAGCGCCGGGCATGCCCATATTATGGAGGAAGGACTCCATAACATGCTTATAACCAGAAAAGAAAAGGCCCCGTTTGAAACATTCCCGACTTTGCATCCTTTGATCGTCCACTTTCCGATAGTATTATTGCTCATTGCGTTTTTAACTCAGTTAGCCGGGCTTTTTGTATTCAAAAGGCAATTAAACTGGGTAACCTTCTTCCTTGTTTTCGGCGGTTTGATTGGCGCTTATGTTGCCGCACAACTTGTCCACCCGCATACTTCAGGATTAACAGATACCGCAGCCTGGGTTTTGGAGCAGCATGAAAAATATGCGGCTTATACTTTATGGACCGCCTTAGCTGCATTTATTTTAAAGACACTATCGGTTTTTGTTTTAAAGAAAAAACTCTGGCTTGAAATAATCATAGTGGTTGTCCTGGGAGTTTCGACTTACAGTGTGGGCGAAGCAGGGCATTACGGATCCCAGTTACTGTATCTTGAAGGGGTCGGCGCACAAGGGAATTTTCTTGAACAACCCAGCCTTGAAGAAAGCCATTCGCACGAACATTGATTCACAAACTGAAAAAGAGGGCGTTAAAATCGCCCTTTCAGGTCGCCGCCATAGCGGATATCTTTTGTAGTTGCATCCGGATCATTCAGCCACCCGGGAATGTTGTCACCTGATTTTTCCAACCGGCTGCGTTCAGATTCCAGTTCGTCTTCGCTATAAGCAAAAACCATTTCAGCCGAAACCACATAAGGGATCTGTTGAATAATTTTTAATTTGGTAATTTCTTCTTCGGTATCTTTTCCCTCAATCGTAACAATGATACGCCCTTTTTCATCGTGTAAATGATACTCACAATATTCGGATTTTTTCACCTCCTCAAGAACTTTATCAAGATGTTCGGGACGGGTTTGTATGATTATGCTGCTTAAATTCATAATGATTTTTTTGTTTTGCGATAAATGGTTTAATTTAGTTTCCATATCATCAGATAACCATCCTCAGAGGCAGTTATAAATGTTTTGTCATTATAAAATCCCATTTTGGTTATCACGCCCGGATGGCCGACTAATTTAAATAATTCCTTTTTCGACTGAACATCAAAAAAAGTTACCGTGTTCTCCTCATCAGCAGTGAAAGCTCCGGTAGTTCCCTGTTGGTTCAATGCAACACAATATACAGGAAAGTCTTTTTGCAGATAATATTGATTGCCCGAACCTGTCTGATAAATGCCAACCCTTCTGTCCCGGCCACCCGTTATGATGGTTCCGTTTTTATAATCCAGTTGGTACACGTTATCCACGTTGATTCCCGAATATTCTGTCACTATCTTTCCTTCCGCGACATCAATTTTATGAACAATCCCGCTTTCGTCGGAAGTAAAAACAAAACGGCTGTCCTCGCTTAAACTAAAATCGGAAAATGCATAAGCGCTGATTTGTAATTTGTAAATAATTTCATTTTTATTCATATCAAACAAAACCAGTTCGTTGCTCAGCAACCCCATTAAAACCTGGTTATCGTTAACAAACCGCACCTTTTTTACCAGCATTTTATTCGAGTCGGCATCAATCAGCTTCATTTTTCCGTTAAAACTCCACACGATAACATCTCTGAACCCATGATTCCCCTGAGTGACAAGGAGCAGTTTGCCATTAAATTTGTCAATAGAAAAAATCTTTGTCGGAATCGTATCACCCATAAAATCAAGCATATCAAGTAATTGAATATGACCTGTTTTTTCCTTGATCAAAAGATTATAGGTCTCTATTGATCCGGCATCTGTACCAAGGATTACCCTTGAACCTCTGATAGAAAAGTCTGTAACAGCGCCTGCAGTCTCAAATATTTTTTCAGGATGCATCATTTCCTGTGCTGAAAGAGCAATCAAGGAGGTTAGCAGGCTTATCATGATAAATAACTTTTTCATAGTAATCAGGTTATTACATTTTACCGATGCCATTTACACCCGTTCTGCTCCATAAAAATTATAGGTGGAATTATACGGCATTTCAGTACTTGCCAAATGTTTTACAGAGGAGCAAAGATAAACCAATTTCAGGCAAATCTTTAAAACAGTAGGCTATCTCACCCCTTCGCCCATATTATTTTTCAGGTTCGACCGGCTTTTATCACTTGCCTTGCGGTAGTCAGGATCAAAAGTATTGGGTATTTCAACCGTAACTTCGGCCTGGGGCACGTGACATTGCGAACAGTTAAACATAGCCGCATTGAAATGGTCAAGGTCGGTCTCCACTATTTCGTTTTCAGCCTGATTGGCATCCACAACATATTTGCCGTCCCGATACACAATTTTCGGCCTGTAACTTGTGAAGTGGGTTTTGGGTAGCGGCGTGGCATTAAATTCCGGCGCCTTGTCGGGCATGTGGCAAAGCAGGCAACGGTTATCATCCGCCTTGATCGGCAGGAAACCGCCGACCCTGTGAGGAATAAGAGGGGGTGCATTTTCAAATGAGCGTTGAATTTTTTCACTTTCCCCTCCTCTGATTTTCGAGTATTCGGGCATGTCGGTTAATTCCGATTCGTCGCTCATGATCAAATCATCAGACATGTCAATTTCCTCATCGGGAATATATTTTTCATTTTGCTTATTGCTGTTGCATCCGGCAAACATAAGTGCGAGGATTGTAAAGCAAACCATTAGTTTATTCATCATTGCTTCCTCCTTTTAATTTTTATAATTGTATATTGAATATTTTAAAGCGTTATCATCACATACTTCGATGCACCGTCCGCAATTGCTGCATTCCCTTTTAATGAACCCTGATTCTTTCCCGACGATTTGCAGCACCTGCTTTTCGTGACATACGCTGAAGCATTTCATACACAGAGTACAGTTTTCTGCACTGTGTTTTATTTTAATAAGCGAAAACCTGCCGGCAGCCGAGTAAAAAGCGCCCAAAGGGCAAAGATGACCGCACCAGCCGTATTCAGTCACCAACAAGTCGAACAGGAAAAGGGCAACGATTATCGTCCACCCTGCACCGAAACCGAAAATGATCCCCCTGTGAAGCATGGTGATCGGATTGATCACTTCAAATGCCGCTACGCCCAGGACAGCCGAAAGGATTATTCCAAGGCCAAGTACCCAATAGCGTGTTTTCCGGCTGAAATTCAGGTAATTTTCTTTTTTGGTGATCTTGAGACGTTTCCGTAAACAGGTAGCCAGGTCGGTAATCATATTTACCGGACATACCCAACTGCAGAAACTTCTTCCTGCAATCAAAGCATAAAATAAAAGAACGATGGCTGCGCCGATCAACGCATCGGCACTCATTATAAAACCCGTTGCAAACACCTGCAAAACAGCATGCGGATCGGTCAGGTAAAACAGTTGCAAAACATACGCCGAGCTATAATTGCCCAGCAGCAACGTCCAGCCCCACCAGTTGGCTCCTGCAAAGAGTAAAAGTAATCCTGCCTGGAAAATCCGCCGCAGGATGAGGAATCTGTTTCTTTTTAGTCGCTTAATCATCGTCCAGCAAATCTTCCCAATCATTCAATACGTCTTCCGGAGACGTTTCCTTTTCTTTTTTCTCTTTCAGGTTATGCAATCTTTGTTCATCTTCCCGTTCCCAACCTTTTATATAGTGTTCGCCGACTTTTCCGGTGGCTATATTTCGTGGTAAAACGAAAATAGCTGCCTTTTCGGTGATACATGCGTGTTCGCATAAGCCACATCCCGTACAAACATCCCTTTGTACGACCGGTTCGAGAAATGCATGCTTTCCGGTTCTTTCATTTCTCCTGAATTCAATAGTGATCGCAGTTCCCATCAAAGGGCATGCCCTGTAACAGGCATCACATTGGATACCCCAAAAAGCAAGGCATGCATCCTTATCAATGACAGCGACGCCCATTTTAGCCTTGTTGATGTCGG
The DNA here is from genome assembly GCA_013151505.1 of Chlorobiota bacterium. Classification (GTDB taxonomy): domain Bacteria; phylum Bacteroidota; class Bacteroidia; order Bacteroidales; family F082; genus JAADID01. The sequence goes on from JAADID010000157.1 coordinate 16,031, forward strand.
GCTCGTCGGTTTTTTTACCGCCAACTTCCCTGGCAATGGTTTTCAAATCCAGGGCGCCGCTGGGGCATACCGGTACACAAGGCACATCCGTACACATGTAGCACGGAATGTTTCTTGGTTTGAAATAAGGTGTGCCGATGGCCGTGTGATCGTCAATGGTTGCCAGCATGAGCGTATTATACGGGCATGCCTCCACACAGGTGCCGCACCTGACGCAGGCTTTTACGAAATCTTTTTCCGCGACAGCACCGGGGGGACGAAGTGTCAGCTCCGAGGCCTTCAGCTTGTAAGCAGCATTTCCCCAGATTGCGCCGCCGAGTCCCAAAAATCCTGCACCGCGGAACATGGTTTTCAACGCATCACGACGGGTTTTTATATTTTTTTCTTCAGACACCTGGTCAGGCTTTGTAGATTTTAACAGCGCATTTCTTAAAGTCGGTTTGTTTTGAGATCGGGTCTGTTGCATCGAGGCACACCTTATTGATCAGCACCTTTTCATCAAACCAGGGCACATAAATCAGCCCTTTCGGGGGCCTGTTTCTGCCGCGTGTTTCCACATGGGCCTTTACTTTGCCCCTTCGCGAATCAATCCATATCAAATCGCCTTGTGCCACCCCGAATTTTCCGGCATCGTCAGGATGCATATAACATAATGCTTCAGGTACCGCTCTGTATAATTCCGGAACACGCATTGTCATCGTTCCGCTGTGCCAGTGTTCAAGTACACGACCTGTACACAACCACAACGGATAGTTATTGTCGGGCATTTCCGGAGGATCCATGTATGGCCTGAAGAATATTTTCGCTTTGTTGGTCAGATTGACTTTCCCTTTGGATGCAACGGGACCTTTTAGTGTTCCCTGCGGGATGGATTTTAAGGCTTTTCCATAAAAGGCAAACTCACCCGTATTTGCTTTTCGGGCATACGGGTCGTATTTTGAATTGAACCTCCACGGTGTTTCTTTTCCATCCACTACCGGCCATTTCAATCCACGTACTTTGTGGTAAGTGTCGAAATCGGCATAGTCATGGGCTTTCCCTTCGCCGAACAACCGGTATTCTTCCCATAAATATTTCTGGATGAAGAACCCGTAACCTTTCCAGTCTTCGCCGTTGGTTCCTTTTATTTCCCTTCCGTCGCCAGCCGCTTCGGTATTATGAAATCCTTCACCCACCGGGTCGGGCCAGGGATAGGATTTGGCATCTTTATTGGCAAACAATACATCAAACAACGTATCATCAGGGTTGTATCCCATTTTTTGTGCTTCGGACAAAACATCAGGAAGTCCTCCTTCAAGGCCGGGTATTTTTTGGGCGCCCCATACCTCTTTCAGTTTAAACCTTTTGGATATTTCGATATATTGCCAGAGGTCGGGCATGGAATGGCCGACCGGTACAACCTGTTGTTTCCAATGCTGTGTCCGGCGTTCGGCATTACCATAAGCGCCCCATTTTTCATAGATCATGGCAACCGGAAGTACCAGGTCGGCTACCTTGGCCGAAACACCGGGATAACTGTCGGAAACCACAATGAAATTATCCATATTCCTTGCAGCCTTCAGCCAGTGGTTGGCGTTGGCCGAACACATGAAAGGATTACATACGTTTACCCAGGCAAATTTGATTTTTCCGTCTTCCAGGTCGCGCAAAATTTTCATAATGTGGGTTCCAACTTTCGGATTTAACGTGCCTTTGGGTATTTTCCAGATTTTTTCGGAAATTTCACGATGTTTGGGATTTTTCACCACCATATCTGCCGGCAGCCTGTGTGCAAATGTGCCTACTTCACGGGCTGTCCCGCAAGCCGAAGGTTGTCCGGTGAGGCTGAAGGCACCGTTGCCGGGTTTGGCTTGTTTGCCGAGCAGGAGATGAACCATATAAGCCTGTTCATTGACCCAGACACCTCTCGTATGCTGGTTCATACCCATGGTCCAGAACGATACGACCTTCCTCTTTTTTTCCATATACAAGCTGGCCATCAACTTTAGCTTTACTTTGTACGACGCCATATCTTCGTCTGGATTGCCTTTTGAGAGGCGGGCAACGTAATCGAGCGTATAGGGCTCAAGCGCTTTTTTGAATTCCCCGAAAGGGATAGCCCAGTGTGCACCTGCTTTGCCGGCGTTGGTCATTTTCAAGGTATCCCCTTCTTTATGGCCAAGATATCCGAGCGTTATCGCTTCATTTTTTGAGATTTTTTTGGATGCCTGCTTGCTGACTGTTTCCTCTTCGAGGGCAGAATATTTGCTATGACCGGGTGATCGCATGCCATAACCGGTATTGACGAATCCGGTAGCAAATTCGGTGTATTTGTCAACGAAATCACGGTCTATTATTTCAGGATTGTTATATACGATCTCGCGTGCGATGTAGTTCCAGATAGCCAGGTCGGTGTGGGGTTTAAAAATGATTTCCACATCGGCCAGGTCCGAACACCGGTTGGTGAAAGTGGACAGGTTGATGATCCTGACATTGTCGGGGTCAGACAGTTTCCTGTCGGTAACCCTTGACCACAAAACAGGGTGCATTTCGGCCATGTTGGCCCCCCAGGTAATTACGGTATCGGTAAGTTCGATATCATCGTAGCAACCCGCAGGTTCGTCAATACCGAAAGTCTGGATAAACCCGGCAACCGCTGAAGCCATGCAGTGCCTCGCGTTGGGGTCTATGTTGTTTGAACGGAAGCCCGCTTTCATCAGCTTGGCCATGGCATATCCTTCCTGCACGGTGTACTGACCCGATCCGAAAACGGCAATGCCGGTAGGACCCAGTTCTTTCAGGCTTTTTTTCATTTGCTTTTCCATCTCGTCATAAGCCTTTTTCCAGGAGACAGTTTTGAACTTTCCGTTTTTGCTAAAGTTTCCGTTTTCATCTACCCGCATCAAAGGCTGTTTCAGCCTGTCGGCGCCATACATTATTTTCGCATTGAAATAACCTTTAATACAGTTCAGGCCACGGTTGACCGGTGCTGCCGGGTCGCCTTTTACTGCTACGATTTTTTCGTTTTTGGTAGCGACCATTATGCCGCAACCCGTACCGCAGAATCGGCATACGGCTTTATCCCACCGCCATCCCCCTTCTACAGATTCGGGAGTGGCTGCCAACAATTCTTTTGGCAGTGTTATGCCGGCGGCTGTGGCTGCTGCCGCTACTGCTGTGGCTTTTACAAAATCTCTTCGGTTTAAACTCATGATTTTTATCCTTAATCGTTTATCGGAGTTAACTTATGTACAAATCTTATTTTATCTGATAATGACTCTTGCCAACGGGCAGTTTTAAGGTTCTGCCCGTTCTATCAGTCCGGGTTCGCACATTTATTGCGAATAACGTTTACGAAATTCGGCGGCAGCGGCTTTTCGTTTGGCCACTTCTTCAGGGCTCATTTTTCCAAGGAACCATTTATGCATATCACTGTTCAGGATATCATCCAGTAGGTTTTGCACATCATTGGCCTGGGCGTATTTGCCTTCTTTTCTGGCATGATCAATGATTTCCTCGATACCGGGTACCAACTTCATATAAAAGTTTTCGGCCAGGTCAAAGTTTCCGTGCCATTGGGTATAGTCCGGCCCCATCATGGCAGCACCCATTCTTGCGCGGCGACCTTCGTGGTGCCACAGATAGAAATAATCCCACTCTATCTCCTCATCAAAGGCGACCGGAGTGATCAGCTTGTTCTTTTTCAATGATTTCATCAGGGCCAGAGCAGGTTTCCCGTATTTTTCATTGTACATGTTCACTTGGTTGTCGTACTGGGTATAGAAGTTTTTCACATAATCCCGGGTATGGCACTGGAAACACACATTCTGCATTTTCTTCCTTCGTTGTTCCCAGGTAAGAAAGTCTTCAGGCAAGGGTTTTCCCTGCGCTTCAAATTTTGCCAGTTCTGCGGCATCGATTTTTTCGGAAACTTTCGGCCGTAACGTCCAGCTGATCCTGTCACCAACATCATGGGTAACGGGCTGGTCTGGGGTGGCACTCATGTGGCAGGTTGCACAGGTGGGCGCTGCCGAGTAATCCTCTCCAAGGATCCAGGGCTGTGCGTCGAGATTCATTTTTTCTCGGTGAGCACGGAAGTTGATGCCGTGTTTCGATTCGTTATAAATTTCCAGTTGCGGATGGTCGGGACCCATGTGACATTTACCACAGTTTTCGGGCTGGCGGGCCTGTGCTATGGAAAAATGATGGCGGTTGTGACAAGCCGTACATGAACCTTTTGATCCGTCCAGGTTGACCCGTCCCATACCTGTGTTGGGCCATGTTTTCGGATCCAGCAACAGGATGCCCATGTCGTTATACATGGGGTTTCCGTTTTCGTCTTTCTGGACTTCCACTTTTGACCCGTGGCATTGCCAGCAACCTGAGGCAGCGGCCGGATTAGAACCGTTGTTGAAAGCATCGTGGCCTTCTACAACTTCAGCCAGCACATTATCGAGTGATCCCATGATCATCCCTGCGTCGGCATGATGGCTTGTGACAAATTGCTCGGCCTCGTCTTCATGACACCGGGCACAATCCTTGGGTGTAACGATTGTTGCAATGATCTGCCCCTCGTGCTCGTAAGCATCCACATCACCTTTTTCGGCCTGATGACATTCGAGGCATCCAACTCCGACTTCAGCATGTTTGCTGTTTTTCCACTGTTCGACGATTACTTTCCCGGCGCCTTGTTCACTGTGACAGCTGATACAGTGTTTTGTTCCCGCATCAACTATCGGGGCGGGTTTGTAATCGGGGGCGGAACGTTGCACCTCTTTTGCCAGCGCAATGAGCAATACTACAATGAATACCAGACTCAGTATCCCGATTATTGTTCTTTTTGTGTTTAAACTTGTTGCCATTTCTGTAAAGTTTTTGGTATTAATATTTTATGATTTATTTATTCGATTATTATTTAATGTCCGAAAATTTCCCAGACAAGGAAAGCATTGATTGTAAGCATTCCAACTACACCAATCCAGAAACCCACTTCTTTTCCGGGCCAGACTTTATCAAAAAATCTGTCAATAAACGGCCAGAAGAAAAGGATCACCAAAAAGATCATCGGACCAAGCACACCGATGGTAAGGTTGGTCACTTTCAGCCAGCGAAATACGGGATAGAAATACCATTCGGGTTTGATGTGCAACGGTGTGACATTCGGATTGGCCGGTTCGCCCAGTTGTGCCGGAAACAATATGGAAAGTACAACCAGAATGATCATAATGATACTCACCATGATCAACTCCGTAAAAACGTGGTCGGGCCAAAGAGGGAATGTTTTCTTTTCCGATTTTTCGTCGCCTTTGAATTTCAATTCGCTGACGCCGTGGGCGCGTATAAGATAAAGGTGCCCGATGATGGTAAGCGCAATCAGCACCGGGAGCAGCACGACGTGGAACAGGTAAAATCGTGTCAGGGTATTTTGTCCGATCTCCGACCCGCCGCGCATGAAGTCGGCTATCCAGTTACCAATGAACGGTGTAGCTCCGGCAATACCGGTTCCCACTTTCATGGCCCAATACGACATTTGCTCATATACAAGCGAATAGCCGGTAAAACCGAACATCAACGTCAGGAGGAAAAGGATCACCCCGAACATCCAGTTAATGTCACGAGGCGGCTGATAAGTACGCGTGAAAAAAACGCGCATCATGTGCAGCAACAAAGCGGCTATCATAATATTTGACGACCAACGGTGAATGCTCCTGATGAGCCAGCCGTAATCGGCCGTGTAAGTAATGTATGCAATGCTTTGGTAGGCATGTGCGGTATCGGGAACATAATAAAAAATGAGCATGATCCCGGTGATAACCTGCACAACAAACATATAAAGAGGTGTGCCACCCAGCGCCCACCACCATCTTTTCAGGTGGTTTGGGATGGGTTCGGCCGTCAGTTTGATCAGCGCTTCCTGGTCAACGGGAAACGATTGTTTCAACCATGTTGCAAATCCCATAATCAGCCCTCCTTTTCTTTAAAATAGATGAAAATGTTGTCGCCTTCAATTTCGGTATGGTACGTCTCTAACGGAGCGGGGGGCGGTCCTGAAATTACGTTCCCGTCTTTATCGAAACGGCCCTGGTGGCATGGGCAATAGAACTCCTGTTGCTCTTTTTCCCAGTAAACAGTACATCCAAGATGTGTGCAGACGGTTGACATAGCCTTCACCTCAAATTCGCCGGTTCGAACCAGCACCAGATCTTTGCCGCGCAGGTCGGTGATCTTGCGTGAGCTGTTCAGCGGCAGCTCTTCAAGATGCATCGTGAATATCCGGCGGGTAAGATCACGCTTTTTCGGCGTGATGAACCGGAATCCGATTGCCGTAATACCGGTAAATGCAGCTCCGAGCGGAATGAAGGCCAGCATGTTTTTTAATGCTTCTCTTCTGTTCATTTTATTGTTGTTATTGGTCTATTTTTTCTTTTTATTATCGGAATTGTAAAAGGTGGGCTTAAAGGTAAGCATGACCCATGCCCAGTTGTTCCCGTTTTTATAGAAATCAGAGTTCACTTTATCAGGATATTTCACTACCTGCATGGTTTCGGTGGCGATCATTTGAGAATAGCCTCCCTGGATGATCACCGATTTTGATAAGGCGAATTTGACAAAGAAATCCAGTTCGGTACCCAGTGAGCTGCTGTAATCCGTAACTTTCTTCTCATCCGGGTTATAGGCTGAAATCGTTGCTGCAGCCATAAAATAATGGGGGATTACACCGAAGTTCCATTTTTTTACTTTGAATTTAATCGGCAGATAAACATCAATTAATCCGTTCTTACCGACATAGTTCCCTACGTAAAAATAATCCATCCATCCATTGAATTTATGATTTGTCCCGTAGAACGGTGTAAATGAAAAATCGGAGCGGTCAGCCCTGGCCTGGTCCTGTGAAGAAGTACCTGACAAATATTCACCGCCAAACCCAAGGTTGAATACCGTACCGATCTGGAAAGAAACGTTGGCGGAAAAATAAAAGGCCTGGATTTTCTTGGGGTCATGGTTCGTGTCAAATTTTTTGCCGTTCTTTCCTCCCTGATAATAAAAAGCTCCGTTTGCTTTTATCTTTTTTCCGGAGAAGGTATATCGCGCTCCGAATGTTTGACTGTAAGCCACCTTTTCATCGTATTTGGTTGTGTCAGCATCCGAATCGTAAGGCAGGCCGTTGTTCAAAAACAGAACGCTCAGACCCGATTTGCCAAAATTACCGTGATAATAAGCCCATTGAATGGCTTTGTAGTTTTTATTGGTATAAGCCACCTGGTACAGCGATTCTTCCATGGCGTTGTATGCAAATCCGACATCTATCTTGTTGTTGTCGCCAAAAAAGAATTTCAGAACGGCCGCATCGTGGCTGCGAGCCTGCTGTGTCCATCCCACATTTCCGAAAATACGGTGGTCGTCGTATATGATTTCCATGCGCCCGACTTTTATGCTCATAAATTTTGTGAATTTCACCTGAGCCCAGGCCTGATGAACGGAAAAACCGTAAACATCACCTTTGTTTAACTGATTCACATCACCCCATACCCGTACATCCTGTAAACTTATGTACGCCGTAAAAGTGTTGTTGGAAAAGAATCCGTTTAATCGCGTCCGCTGGGAAATAAAATTAGCAGCTTTTGCATCGTCGGGAAATAACGTTTTATAACCATGCCTGAATTCATACCGGGGCCTGATTTCACCGGTTATTTTAAACGTTTGTGCCAGCAGGTCGGCACTGAAAAAAATAAAAATAATGAAAATCGAAAGAGAGTAAAATAATTTATTCATTCTTGTTGGTTTTTGGTTTGGAATTAAAAAACTATATTTAAGAATTTAAGTATTCATTTTCTGAAATAGGATGTAAAATTATATAATGTGAAAGTTTTAACAACACAATACCTCTATGATAAAAATCATAAAAACAAAATTTAGAAGGAATCCAAATAGGGTACGGTTCATCTATTTGAAGGATCACGCAAAGATTATCTTACTGTGAAGGAAAAGAAATACAGAAGGTTACGGCTGTTACGGCACTCTTTTAGAGATATTCCTGCAGTGTGCGCGATTGAAGGTAGTTAACAAATTCACGTGACAATTCTGAGATCAATTCATTTCTAATGCACTTACCCATGGGGCAAATCGGCAAATCAACCGGGCATTCTGCCGAAACAACTTCTCCTTCGATGGCAACATAAATGTCATAAATACGAATATCTTTCGGTTCCTTTCTTAATTGAAAACCACCGGTCGGCCCCCTGAACGAATTCAGAAAACCAACTTTTACCAAACGTTGCAACACTTTACCGATATGGTGCTTCGAATATCCGATTTTTTCCGACAGTTCAATGGCATTCAAAGGTCTGTCGGACTTTGCCAATACGATTAAACCATGTATTCCAATGGTTGCTGCATCAGAAAAATTGATAATTCTTGCCATTTCCGGTAAATAAAATCGGGGTAAAACTACAATTAATTTAGGAAATTCAATACTTAAATACCTAAACAGAAACCGGTAATATACCGTTTTCCGTTTACTTGTTTATCCCACGGCTGGGGGCTTTAGGGTATCCTTGTTTAAACAAAGTTTTAAGGAAACTGACGGAGAATATAGCAGTTTCTATTGCGGCTTTTTTCCTAAATATTATCCCCCCATCGTTTATGAACTTCCTATTCCCGCTTTGATTAAGTCTTCTTTTGTGATTTCAATATTTTTACAGCAACCTATCAACTCCCCGTTGACTGCAATGGCAGGAAGTCTCTTTACACCGTATTCTTTCATTTTCCTTACGCAAATTTTGCTTTCGCATTGTACCGATAAATCATAAACGGTTATTTCACAGTTTTCGCAAGCGGTGTCTTTTACTAACTGCACAACAGGATTACACACCGGGCAACCTGCTGTAAAAATTTCAATTTGATGTTTCATTGCTTTGTGCTTTTAATCATTAGAAAATTATGGCACAAAACTATGGTTGCAGAGGGGGTGTCAGCCAAGAAAAAGTTTATGATTCTTTTATTTCATCTTTGTTTTCCGTGTTATAACGGGCAAGCCGTTCTTCAATTTCTTTCATCTCCCGCAATTTGTCAGATAATTCATCCAGTTTCAGGTGCGGGAATTCCTGCCTGATAAATTCAATCCTGTCTTCATTTCCGCAATTTCCCGGACATTTATCTACTGCATTCACAATTTTTATAGCCAGCACTTTGCGATAAACTTCATCCAGCAACAGGTAGTGTGCCTTCTGCAAACCCTTGTCAGCAGCCTTAAACTGAACAAGTATTTTTTCAGGATCTTTGTCTTCATCCATCATTTTGATAATGCCTTCAATCTGTCCCCTTATGCTTTTCAGGCGGGTTTTTATATCGCTTGTCAAATCTTTAGGTATCATGAGTTTGTTTTTATAGACGACAAAGTTACGTCACAAAAGGGGTGGTAAAAAAGTATTTTAAATTATTCCGGATAATGAAATATATTTACAGACTTTTGGATGCTACTTAATCATCATTTAGCCGGAAAATTTACAGGGAAATGAATTTTCCTTCCAAACCCAAAAAAGTTATAACTCTTTTCAATGATTATGTAACACGAAACGGGGCGAAGGGAGTATTTTTGTTTTCGAAAATTATATATATGTTAAAAAAAGCCGGATATATCATTGTAATCTCACTGCTGATCTTTTCAACAGTGGGATTTGTTATTTCCAGGCATTACTGTAACAACACTCTTGTTTCGGTAGCTGTTGATTCCCCGGCGGACAAATGCAGTGATAATATGAACAATAACTGCTGCAATGAAGAAAGCGCCTATATTGTTTTAAAAACTGATTTCACACAGTCTGCTGCCGAAAAAATAACCGTTGTGGTGATCAATATTTTAAACGTTGATCTCAATTCCCTTTTTGAAGAGGTTGCTACTGAAGTAACTACAAATTACAGGAACCCGCTGATCTTGCCCATTCCGGGGCATAATGCGGCACTATCCCTGATACAGTATTTCATATTGTAAGTGCATCTCCGTTTACCGGGGTTAACTCCGGAATCCTGTTAAANAACAAACTTTCACAATGCCTGCCTGGCGGGCCTGCTTCCCAAACAAGCAATTAACAATTAAAGACAAGAAATCATGAAAAGAATCTTTCTGATCATACAATTATTGATACTGGGGACAGTGATTTCCCTGGGACAAATATCATTGGAAATCACTTACAAGGCAGATATGAAAGCATTTCAGCTTGAAGACGGGACATTTAAGTTCATTAAAGTGGATTTGGAAAATAAAAAGTTATTGGTTTATAATGCTGACAATATTCTGGAAAATTCAATCGCTATTCAGGTCCCCACAGGGCACAAACTAAAGGATGTTAAACTCATCAGTAGTCATGCCGAGGGTGAGAAAGACAATTTCAGCGTTTTATATACCTGCTATTATGAAGCACAGAAATCCGGGAACGACTTCGCTGACCGGTTTCCTGATCAGTTATATACGCTGAATGTCATTGATCCCGACGGAAATTACCTGTTGAAAATACCCTATACAACCAGCTATAAACTGTTACCGTCAACAGACGACAACAATAAGCTGCTTGTTTATCAAACCATGCAAAAAGGTTTTGAAACCCAACGCATTGTGGAAGTTTACGGATTTTAATAACGATCATCATTATAATTGATATAAAAGAATTAAAAAAATGGATGCATTAACTTCAATAGAACAATTCCAGCCGGCGCGAATGCTTAGTTCCGGTGAGATCAAAAACATCCTGGTTGAGCTGACCGGATTAAGAGGCATCATGTCGCTCAACGTTGAGAATGATTTCGTGAGAATCGAATATTATCAGCAACTGCTTTCTCCGGGCATGTTAAAAGAGGCTCTCGCCAGGGCGGGATTCCCTTTTCAGATGCAGAACCGGAAACAGGGAGTCTTCCGCAAGTTCATTTTACAACTTGGAGAAGAAAACATGAAAGAATTCGGAGGAAAACCTCCGAAATGCTGTGCATAGAAAACTATTAATCTATAAATAACAAAAATATGTTGTGGTTAAAACTTTTTATCGTGGCAATCGTCATCACCACTATACTGGTGGCAGCACTCGGTTTGAAAATGTTCTTTGGAAATGATACGGAACCGGCAGGCAGTTCATGCCATACCGGAGATTCCGATACCGGAGACGAAGGCGGATGTTCCCATTGTAGTGTGAAGGAAATTGCCAAATGCGACGAAAAACCCGTGATTGAACATGTTGTCTGACTACGGTTCCACGGGCTTTCAATTGAAACGGATCATGGGTTCAGAGCGAAAACACCGGCTTCATGATCCGCAAATAAAAAAGTGAAATAAATGAAATAATTAAATCTTAATTAATATTAAAGTCATGATGAATTACGGAAATATGGGTTGGGGTATGGGATTTGGCTGGGTTATAGGCCTGCTGGTTATCGGCTTGCTTTTCTGGCTGATCTATACTTCCGTTCAAAGTACAACTAAAACAAGTAGAAATGAGATTGATTCAGCAAAGGAAATTCTTAGAAAAAGATTTGCAAAAGGAGAAATATCAAAGGAAGAATTCGAGGAAATGTCAAAAGAACTGGATTAAAAAAGTCGAGTACCTCCTTCGGGAAAAGAGGGTAGCGTATGAACTTTTAGACTCCGGAAAAGCATTTTAAAATGAAAATAATTCCTCAATACTCCAAACACCTGTTAAAGCACATCTTCATGCTGGTTCTGCTGGCAGGGATGAGCTTTACAGGTGTTTATGCCCAGGAAGAATACAAGACTTCGGCCGGTACGCTGATAATCACGGTATTTCTGGATGGCAAACCGGTGAAGATCACATCGAGGAAATTGCTGATCCTGCTTGATTATGAAACAGGTAAAGTAGTGATGAAACAGGAAATTTCAGCTTTAACATCGGATAATGACACCATTCAAAGCAAGCTGAAAAGCAAAACGAATGAATTCATCCGTTTTGAAGGAAAGCTGGGGCTTGATTACATCAATACCAGAGGACATCCGCCTTTGGATTTTCAGATTGAAGGGATCATGTACCCTGAGAATAATCATGTCATGGGGTCCGGTCACCTTGTCCACCGCGCGGAAGGCACTTCGAGTACGTGTCTGCTGAGTATGGTTTTTCAACTGGAAGTTGACGAGGTCTTTCCCGGCAGTCAGTTGGCCGGACTTGACAACGAAATCTATGTCCAGGTAGAACAATCCTTACTGGCAAGAGTAAACGAAAGATAAAAAAGAACATTTATAAATCAAATAATTATTAATCATTTAAATTAAATTAATATGAGAAACAAATCGAAAAATTATTTACTGATCGTATCAGTATTCATGCTGACGGCAATTTCGATCCATGCTTTTGCGCAGGAAAGAAAATCAGGAGAATGGAAAGCGCCTGCGGAGGCGGATCAAATTACCAATCCGTTAAAAGGAAATGCCGATGCCATTAAAGAAGGTAAAAAATTGTATAAACAGCAATGTGCAATTTGTCATGGAGACACAGGCAAGGGAGATGGTGTTGCAGGTATGACACTTACCCCGAGACCGGCCAGTTTCCACTCCGAAAGAGTTAAAAACGAGACAGATGGCGCCATTTTCTGGAAAATCACAAATGGCAATCCGCCGATGGCTTCTTATAAGGATTTGCTTACCGAAGAACAGCGTTGGCAGTTGGTAAATTACATTCGAACACTTTCAAGTAAATAATTTAAAATCAAGGATTATGAAAAAAATATTTATAGTTACGATCGGATTATTGTTGTGGGGCGGAAGCATTTTTGCTCAGGGCTCAAAACCACCTAAAACACAGTTTATGGTCAGAGGTTACGGTCATGCCGGCCTTGATTACATCAAGACAGCGGATGGTACTGATTATAGTTTTGTGGGGGCTGCATTTTCTCCGATCTTTTTGTTTAAGCAGGGTAAAAGGTTTATGTTTGAGACCGAGCTGGAGTTTGAATTACAGAATAATGAATTGGAAATCGGCCTGGAATATGCCAACCTGATGTATGTGATAAATAAATATTTAATGATCAGGGGTGGAAAGTTCCTGTTGCCTTTCGGAACTTTTATGGAACGCCTTCATCCGGCATGGATCAACAGGCTTTCATCAAAACCTTTGGGTTTCGGACATGACGGCATTGCCCCGGCATCGGATATCGGTGTCGAGTTGAGAGGGGCGGCACATATCGGGGGAACGGCCATCAATTATTCGGTATATGTTGTCAATGGCCCGCGTTTGAAAGACGGGAGCATAGAACCGGATGAAGCCGGCATGTTGAATTTTCAGAATTACATTGATAATAACAACAACAAATTTGTCGGGGCAAGGGTAGGATACCTGCCGCTTTACAATTCATCACTGGAATTAGGAGCCTCTTTTTATACGGGAAAACCAGGAGACAAAGGATCGGTTTATAAAGATGTTACGGCTTTTTTATGGGCAGTTGACTTTTCGTTTGTCAAACAGATCAGTCCTATAAAGGGAATACTGGATATCAAAGCACAGTATAATCATACGCAGCTTTCCGATGCTTATTACCCGGTTGGCGAAGAAGGTCGTGATTCTACAGACTTATATACTTTTAATAATCTGAGCCGCGCCTATTATGCCCAGTTAAGCTACAGGCCCTCGATGGCAAGCAGTTCAATTCTGAAAAACATTGAGATTATCGGAAGATATTCTCAACTGAATACGCCGGAAGGATCGGAATGGGAGTCAAACGTGAATGAGATAACCATCGGACTGAACTACTGGATAACCTGGCGGCAGGTCGTCAAAATCAATTATGCTTTTATTAACAGCGAAGGAGGACATGATGCCGAAGACGGCACCGGTAAACAAAAGTCAAATACACTTTTCGTTCACTGGGCAATCGGTTTATAATGAATTGTTTTGTAATGAGTCAAACATAAAAATTTAACAAAATGAAAAAATTAGTTTTAATATTCACGTTAGCAATATCAGTTACAGCCATAGCAATTACAGTTAGTAGTTGTACTGCCCAGCGGGAAGTTTCCGCTCAAAAATCAGGCGCCGAATTATGGGCTCAAAACTGTATCCGGTGTCACAATATACCGTCGCCCCCTGCCTACAGTGACGTTCAGTGGGAAACCATTGGCCTGCACATGAAGGAAAGAGCCAACCTGACGTCAGAACAAATTGATAAAATTGTTGCGTTCTTACAATCGGCAAACTAATATTTACAAATTTAAAACAATATATCATGAAACTAGTCAAGGCTTACATCAGACACAGGAAAACAGAGGATGTTTACAATGCGTTGAGAAAAAATGGGTTTTGTTGCATGACCTTGGTAGATTGCGAAGGTACCGGACAGTATTCCGATCGCGAAAATGAGCACTTCAGCGAAAAGTATCCTTTTGCAGATGCCTATCGTGTAATAAAACTGGAGGTTCTCGTTGAAGCATCCTCTGTGAATCAGGTTGTCAGCCTGATTCGTGAATCGGGAAGAACCGGTTACCGTGGCGACGGGTTGATCATCGTATCACCCGTTGATAATGTCTATAAAATCCGAACGGATGAAGAAGGCGTTAAATTTATTTGATACCTAACATTGTAAGCTCAGCCGGATTTCTTATCCGGCTGAGCCACAGTGAAAAAAAGCCTGAGGGTTTTTGAGTAAACGAACTGAAAATACTAATACTACTGAAATGAAAAAATCAAATTACAAGAACTGTTATACGGAAAACCGCATTTGCGTGCCTGAAACCTCTTTGCCGAGAGTGGTTGTTGTGGGCGGCGGATTTGCCGGGTTGTCTTTTATAAAAAAATTAAAAAACAAGCCGGTACAACTGATCCTGATTGACAAGGATAATCATCATCAGTTTTTGCCCTTACTCTATCAGGTGGCTACCAGCGGCATCGAACCTGACAGTATTGTATTTCCATATCGGAAACTGTTCAGGCGATATAAAAATCTGACTTACCGCATGGCAGAAGTCATGCGTGTGGATCCGCAGAGAAACCTGGTTGAAACAAATATTGGTACGGTTGAATACGATTATCTGGTACTGGCAACAGGAAGTACAACTAATTTTTTCGGGATTGAAAGTGTTGCCCGTTTCGGTGTTGGCCTTAAATCTGTTACGGATGCGCTGGATATAAGGAGTCATTTGCTTCAAAACCTGGAACAAGCTGCCATCACCTGCATCAAAGAGGAGAAGGAAGCATTAAGCAGTGTGGTAATTGTTGGCGGAGGTCCGGCAGGAGTGGAGATGGCTGGCGCTTTGGCCGAGTTTAAGAAATATATATTGCCCAAAGATTATCCTGAGCTCCGAAGAACCGATATAAAAATTTACCTGATCGAAGCCACCGGAAAATTGTTGGGCGAGATGCCAGACGAACTTTCGAATAAAACCCTGGACTATTTGAAAAAGATGGATGTTGAGGTACTTCTCAATACGGCTGTTGAAGCATATAACGGTGAAATTGTAAAATTGAACAATATCAAATTTATCAACGCTTCCGCTTTGATATGGACTGCGGGAATTAAAGGGAAAGCGCCGGAGGGTTTGGATAAAAGTGTGGAGAACAGGCAAAACAGGATCAGGGTGAACAGGTTAAATTATGTCGAAGGATATAACAACATATTTGTTATTGGCGACCTGGCCGTTATGGAAACAAAGAAATATCCCCGCGGCCATCCCATGGTTGCCCAGGCTGCCATTCAGCAGGGGCGGAAACTTGCTGATAATCTGCTGGCTCTTTTGTATAACAAAGAGGTTACGGAATTTGAATACAGGGACAAAGGTTCAATGGCCACCATCGGAAAGAAAAAAGCGGTTGCCAGCATAAAAAACCTGCGGTTTTCCGGATTCCTTGCCTGGATAATATGGTCTGTCATCCACCTGATGAGTATAATCGGGGTACGGAATAAATTCCTTATCGGATTGAACTGGATGTGGAGTTACTTCACCTACGATAAAGGTGACCGGGTAATTATCAGAAAGTACCAGCCGAAAAAGGGAAATCATCACGAAATTATAAAAAAAGCATTTGAACTTAAAAATTAGAAATCATGGAAACATTAAATGTAAAAAAACTGGGTTTGGCCGTAGGGCTGACCGGCGTATTGTTATATATCGGCTGCATTTTGGTTATGCTGATAGCAGGACGCGAAGGAACCATATTTGTATTTAACAGCTTTTTGCACGGGCTTGATACGGAAACCATTATTCGAATGGATATCCCCCTGATAGACACTCTGCTCGGCCTGGTTGCAACGTTTGTCCTCGGTTGGATAAGTGGCGCGCTCATTGCGTCCTTTTACAATATCAGCACCCAAAGCAAAACGCCATAATCATCCTTAAAAAATTAAAATAATGAAATACAGCATCATAGCCGCACTGATATTATCAGTTGTTTTAATATCCTGCGACAGAAGTCAAAAAAGCAACGAAAAAGACACGAAAGGCCAGGCAGAGAATATGCACCGTGAGCACAAAAGCCTGGCAGATAATTTTGCACATAAAAACATTGTAATCCTTGATCATCC
Organism: Chlorobiota bacterium; assembly: GCA_013151505.1. GTDB lineage: Bacteria > Bacteroidota > Bacteroidia > Bacteroidales > F082 > JAADID01. Next base: position 32,519 of record JAADID010000157.1, read on the forward strand.
GTTTAAACCGGGTGAAGCTACCAAGGCCGGTATGGAGCAGGTGGTAGGGGCTTACATCAGCCTGGAAAATGCTTTGATCCGGGATAATTTGAACGGAACAAACAAAGCTGCCGCCCTGATGGCTGAACGGGTAGCCACCGTTCCGATAGGAAACATGGACGACAAAGCTCTTGAAGCCTGGAAAAATCACGCAACGTTGTATGAACAAAAATTAAAAGAGCTGCAACATGTAGATAATCTGGCGGACAAACGTTCCTATTTTGCTCATATCTCCGAGATAATGTATTGTACCATAAAAAGTTTCGGACTGAAAGAAAACAAACTGTTTGCCGTCTATTGCCCTATGGCTTTTGATGGCAAAGGGGCTTACTGGATAAGCGACAAAAAGAAATTTAAAAATCCATATATGGGCCCGAAAATGCCGACATGCGGAGAAATAAAAGAAGAATTGTAATCCTGTAATTAATAATTAACGCTAAATTTAAAAGTCATGGAAACGAAAAAACAGCATTCGGGACACAAACTACAGAAAACGGTTTATCAATGTGCGATGAATTGTGAAGGAGACAAAGTTTACAACCACCCGGGAAATTGTCCGGTATGTAATATGAAGCTGGTACCGGTGGGTGGTAAAAGTTCACATGGACATCATCACATGTCCTGATAATTCGTGCGCTTTCAAACAAAGTGCCCCGGAAGTGATAACTGCTGAAATATTCCGACATCTGTAACTGAAGCACAGGTGCATGCCAGGATCATTGCTAATCAATAGAATTGAAAAATGTCAGGGAACAAAACCATAAATGTAGTCGGAGCCGGTCCGGGCGGCTTTGCGGCAGCTATTTCCCTCGCTGAAAATGGTTACAATGTAAATCTTTATGAAAAGAACGATAACGTAGGTGTAAGGTTTAACGGCGATTTTCAGGGGCTGGAGAATTGGTCCGACGATGAAGATACATTGAGTATCCTGGGCCGGCTTGGCATTAAAATAAATTTTTTATGTCAGCCCTATTCAGGGGACGACGGTTATTTTATCGGGCCAAACCGGAAAAAGGCCCGGATAAAGACATCACGTCCCTTATTTTATCTTATTGAAAGAGGAACCGGTGAAAATTCCTTGGATCAGGGATTACGGAGGCAGGCAGAAGAATTGGGCGTGAATATTTTATGGAACCATAAGATGGAATCCCTCAAAAAGGGTTACGCGATTGTAGGAACCGGACCAAAAGCGGCGGATGCGATTGCCAAAGGAATGGTTTTTAAAACTTCTTATAAAAATATCTTCATCGGTTTTGTTGATAACCGCATTGCCCCTCAGGCCTATGCCTATCTTTTGGTTAATAACGGGCGTGCAACATTTGCAACCTGTATGTTTAACGATTTTAAGAACGAAAAAACCTATTTTGAAAGATCACTCCAGGTTCTGAATTCTTCGATTGATATTGACATTATTGATGAAAAAGAATTTGGCGGGTTTGTTAACTTTTTTAACGAACCCATACTGTCAAAAGGTGACAGGATTTTCTATGTTGGCGAAAATGCCGGTTTTCAGGATGCCCTCTGGGGTTTTGGTATTAAATACGCAATGCTTTCAGGTTATTATGCCGCAAAAAGTATTATTGATAATGAGCTCTATAGTGACTTGTGCAAAACCCACCTCTACCCGAAGCTTAAAGCCTCTTTGGCAAACAGATGGCTTTTTTCCCATTTATACAATCCCGGCTATACTTACCTGTTTAAATATATGGCTGCGTCGGATGATGTCATCCCGTCTTTGAGAAAGCACTACAATTTTTCTTTATCCAAGAAATTAATTTACGAAATGGCTAAACGGTGGTATCGTACCAGATTAATTAATAAACAGTGCATGCATGTGCATTGCGATTGTGTATGGTGCAGGCATGGTAAACATGAACATGAACTGGTTGAAAATTGTTAGTTAAATATATCGAATCAGTAAACAGTAGAACTTGAAAATGAAATCAGTAAGGGAAAAATGCTCAACATCCCTGTTTCGGTAAATCCGTACCGGAATGCGGAAGAGTGAAAAAAAGATAAAACCCCATACCCCCTCACCCCCGGTTCTGATCATCCGGATCAACAAATTCGGATTTGAAGGGCCGGGGATTTTTTTCAAATTATACCAATTGTATTTTAAAATGCACCACAATGCATTTTAAAATTTATCCCGTTTATACGGGAGTAAATGCCGGTGCTAAATCAAAGTGCTTTTGGGAATGAAATGAACCAAAAGCGCATTT
>JAADID010000157.1:34795-41544 GCA_013151505.1 Chlorobiota bacterium
GGTATTATCTGTATAAAACCAAAATAGAAAAGTGTTCATGAAAACACCTGCCGGCATGCTTTTTCTGGGTTGTACCTAAAGTCTGAAGAGCATCTTTGGAGTATTCCCGAACTCCGGATCAGAAAAAGTAAATACAACAACCCAAAAATATATAAATCATTTCCATAATTCTGTAATGCCCTTGAGTTTAATAAGGAGTAATATTACAAAACATTAATCCGCCAAAAATATTTTGGCTAAAAATTTAAAATCATGGAACATAAAATGAGAAAACGTGTACACCATCACGGTAGTGAAGATGTGCAAATGATGCATGAAGGCCATGCTCACGGCAATGACGGGGAAATGGTCAGAGATCAAAAAAATACATGGATCTGCGCCATGCGCTGCGAAGGCGAAAAAACTTACAATGACCCCGGAAATTGCCCGGTGTGCAACATGAAACTGGTTCCTGTGGAAAGCGCCGGCGACCATCACCATCATCATGAAAAAAAATCTTCGTCTTCCTGCTGCTGATTATTGCCCCAGTCCCCTGCAAAGGCGGTACAACTTTTAACAAGTCGGATGGGGCTGTCTGAAAAGGTTAGATGTTGGGAATATTTCACACAAAGTCGCGAAGTGAAATCAATTTAAACAAGAGTGGATTTCAATAATGTTTTTTTCTTTGTGTCCCGGCATCTCTGCAAAAAACAGCCTTTTCGGACAGCCCCATCGGATAAATGAAGTTGGCGTACTCCTTGAAGAATCAATTTTCACATTATATCAATACATCTTGTTGAAATAAAGCGGCACAAACGGGGAACAACCCGGTTTGCGGCATGTGTCTGATACCGGTGTCAGGTGATGTAGAAAGCCGGGAAGGGGAAACCCGTAAAAAACCGGAAGAGATACAATAGTATACTTTCCCGGATAAATTAATTATCCTGCAAAAAAAGTCATTCTAATAAAGATGAAATCAAAAAATATACTTATCAGTCTGTTAATTCTGCTTATGGTTTCTTCGACCGCCATTATTTTGGAAATAAGCCTCTCAAGACTTTTCTCCTACATGTTGAGCTACCATTTCGTTTTTATCATCATTGCTTTTACACTTTTTGGCCTGGGAACGGGCGAATTATTGTATTACTATTCAGCATGGGTAAAAAAAAGAATCAACTTATTTTATTCCTTACTGCCTTATGGAATCCTGGTGAGTTATAACCTGCTGTTGGTTATAAATCGGATTGCTTTTTTTTCATCACCGGCAATTAATCTGTTTGTCAATATATCGCTGTCAATTTTACCATTTGTGAATATCGGATTGGTAAAAGCCGACATATTCCAGAAACATAAAATCAAGGTTACCTGGTTTTATGGTGTTGATTTGCTTTCTTGTGCGGCAGGAGCGTTGGTAACGATAGGCATATTGAACAGCATAGGTCTCCCAAAGGCATTTTTTGTAAGCTATATTTTATTTGGCTTAGCCGGTTTACTCTTCTGGTTTTTACGGGCTGATAATGAAAAACGGCGCTTTCTGCATGGCATGGTCTGGGTAATTTTAATAATTGGGTTTGGGTGGTTGACCTTTTCAACATACGCGATTGACCCCACGATAAGCAACGATAAAAATAAGGATATGCGTCGTTTGATGAGTAACCCGGTTGTAAAAAGCAGAATTCTTGATACGGATTGGAATTCTTTCGGCAAAACCGATTTGGTGGAATTTACAAATCAGGATGGCAGTGTTGAAAAAGTGATGTTTATTGATGGCGCTGCAGGTACCGAACTGATCAGTTTAAAAGCGTTAAAAAATGAAACGCCGGGATACCTGCAAAAATTACAACACTTTCCGGCTTTTTTTGATCTTAATTTTCTGGATGAAAATGAAAAAGATTCTGTGCTCATCATCGGCCCCGGCGGAGGTATTGACATAGCTGTAGCCTGGCTTCAGAATTTCAGGCAAATTGATGCTGTTGAAATAAATCCCTCATTTGTTAAATTATTGAAGAAATACAATTCTTCAACTTTTGCTGAGAAAAAAAATATTGCTGTTGTTGTCGGGGAGGGCAGGAATTTTGTCAGAAAGACGAAAAACAAATACGATGTTGTCATGCTGACCATACCAATCACCAAAGGGGGTCGGGGCACCGACTTTTACGGGCTAACCGAAAACTACTTGTTTACACTCAATGCCCTGGAAGATTATTTAAATATCTTAACTCCCGAGGGCAGGGTTATTTTTACCATGCACAATCCGCCGGAAGCGTACCGGATGTTGTCCAACTACCTGAAACTGATGGAAACAAGGGGGATTAACGGTAAGGCAGCTATGCAGAACGTTCTGATCTATTCCAAAGGAACCATGCCCGTACTGGTCATTAAAAAGACCCCCTTTGACAGGTCGGAGGCACAAATCAAACACCTTCTTGCGCACAGGAATAATTTTGGAAGCGGCGTGTTTTTTATTCCTTATATTCCGCAAATAAAAGTTGATACCGTATTTGAAAACAAAAGTTATCAGTGGTACATGTTCGACCAGTTGATATACGGGATTTCCCAGAATAAATTTAACTATCAACAAATCTCTGAAGCAGCTTTGCTGAATCTGAAACCCGTAACTGACGATTCACCCTATTTTTTCAATTACGAAAACGGCATCCCAAGGTCACTCATGTCATTGTTTATCCTGTCATTGATAATTATGGGCTGGATTATTTTCAGGACTGTCAAAGGCTGGAAATTCAGACAGGATACACGGCCTTCGACACAAAAGAAATTTAAATTTCTGGCGATTATCATTTTTTTGCTGGGCATAAGCTATTTCTTTATCCAGTCATATCTTTTCCAGGTTATGAACCTTCAACTGTCAAATCCTGCCCAATCGTTTTCCCTGCTGTTGTTCACTTTTCTTCTGGGCAACGGATTAGGAAGTTTTTATTCAGGATTGTTCAGGAAAAACTTCATGCTGAAGGCGGGGTTTTACAGTTTGATCGTGGCAATTGTAATGTTTGGCATCAGCGTCTTTCTAATACCGGTTTTGGCCGCGAATGAGGTGTCTCAATTATTTATGATCGTAATACTCCTGGTACCTGCGTTTATTATTGGCATTCCCTTTCCACTGATTTTAAAAGAGGTGTCTGCAGAACAGGAGTATATCCTGCCCTTATTTTTGGGAATATCATCATTGGTAAGCATGGCAACGGCGGTAATCGTTATTATTATTACCATGCTTTGGGGTTACTCTTACCTGTTATGGCTGGGTATTTCCGGTTATCTCCTGATTGCGGTATTGTTGGTGCGGAATTACCGAATTACTTTAAAAACAGAAAAATTATAAATCATACCCGCCCCCCTGACCCCGGCTCTGACCGTATCCGGTTTTCCAAATCCGGATATGATGGGCCGGGGATTTTTAATTGAAACTGCGTTTGTTATACCTTTGTGTACGGATGAACCCAAAAATATATAAATCATTTCCATAATTCTGTAACGCCCTTGAATTTAACAAGGACTAATATTGCAAAATAATAATTCGCCAAAAATAGTTGGCTAACTTTAAAAAAACATGAAACAAAAAAGTAACACACCTGTACATGGCGCTGACAACAAGGACATGCATCACCACGGTGATGAACATTCCTGCTGCGATCATGACGAAACGAAATCAACAAAAACAACATCTTATATCTGCCCCATGAAGTGTGAGGGGGATAAGGTATATGATGAACCGGGGAAATGCCCCAAATGCAACATGGCTCTGGTTCCGGTAGGAAGCATTGAAAAAGGACATGATCATGGACATCATCACCACGAGGGTGATGAGCATCATGAGCATGTTGAACACCATGAACATCATGATCATGACAAACAGCCAACCGGTGGGGATTATTATTGCCCCATGCGTTGCGAGGGCGACAAGACTTATGCAGAACCCGGCGATTGCCCGGTATGCGGAATGCACCTTATAAAAGCGGTGAAAACCGTACCGACAGGAACAATGTACACCTGCTCGATGCACCCGGAGGTAAAAAGCGACAGGCCCGGAAGCTGCCCGATATGCGGCATGGACCTGATTCCCATGGCGGGAGATGTGGAAAGTGAGGAAGAAAAAGCCTATAAAAGGATGGCAAAACGATTTTGGATTGCCACGGTGCTCTCGATCCCCGTCTTTTTTATTGCCATGTCCGATTACACCTCTTACATAAACCTGGAAACCATTGCCCCGATAAAAGTCTGGGCGTGGGTACAATTTATACTGGCCACTCCGGTGGTTTTTTATTCAAGCTGGGATTTCTTTATCAGGGGATGGAACTCCATCAGGCGGTGGTCGCCCAATATGTGGACACTTATATCAATAGGTGTAGGCGCGGCTTATCTGTTTAGTGTTTTCGGGCTTTTGTTCCCGGAGATGTTTCCCGCCCAGTTTAAAGATACACAGGGTAATGTCCACCTTTACTTTGAAGCGGCAGCCATCATCCTTACCCTGGTTCTACTGGGACAGGTGCTCGAATTGCGGGCACACAGCAAAACCAATTCGGCCATCAAAGCATTGTTGAATCTTGTTCCTCCCGTGGCGCGTGTTATCCGCAAAGGGAAAGAAGAGGAAATTCCTTTGGAACAAGTAATGGTTGGAGATATACTACTGGTAAAACCCGGTGAAAAAATTCCGGTTGACGGGGTTTTGACCACAGGAACAGCCATTGTTGACGAAAGCATGATCACAGGAGAACCTGTTCCGGCTGAAAAGGAAGTGGGTGATAAAGTAACCGGCGGAACCATTAACGGGAAAACCGTTTTTGAAATGAAAGCCGAAAAAGTCGGCGCCGACACCCTGCTTGCGCAGATCATCGAAATGGTGAACGAAGCCAGCCGGTCACGTGCACCTATTCAGAAACTGGCCGATATCGTTGCCAAATATTTTGTACAGGTAGTCATTCTCATTTCAATTTTAACTTTCATTATCTGGTTCTTCTGGGGGCCTGAACCGGCATTCGTTTTTGCTTTTGTTAATGCGGTTTCCGTATTGATCATCGCCTGCCCCTGCGCACTGGGCCTGGCAACTCCCATGTCAATAATGGTTGGGACCGGACGCATGGCACAATCTGGTGTGCTGGTGAAAGATGCCGCTGCCATTGAAGAGATGAATAAAGTGAATACATTGATCGTTGATAAAACGGGTACGCTTACCGAAGGCAAACCCAGTTTGAAAGGATATAAATCGTTTGGTGATATGAGCGATGAAGACATACTCATCTATGCGGCTTCAATTGATGCAGGCAGTGAACATCCCCTTGCCGACGCCATTGTTGCCGGGGCAAAAGAAAAGGGAATGGAGCTGTTCAAAGTATCCGATTTCGAATCGGTTACCGGAAAAGGCGTTCAGGCTGTTTACAAAAAGAAAAAATTCGGCCTCGGTAATAAACGTCTGATTGACGAATTCTCCGCCAGCATTCCGGAGGAAAACAGAAAAATTGCTGAAGAATGGCAATCAACCGGCCAAACGGTCATGTATCTGGTTATCGGAAACCGTGTCGAAGGAATAGTCAGTGTGGCTGATGCCATCAAAGAAACATCTGCCAAAGCGATCAAAGCATTGCAAAAAATGGGTATCCATGTACACATGCTTACGGGCGACAACAAATTTACGGCAAAGGCAGTTGCCGATGAGCTGGGGCTGGATGGTTTTGAAGCCGACTGCCTCCCTGAAGACAAATACAATAAAGTGAAGGAACTACAGGAACAGGGCCACGTCGTGGCCATGGCCGGAGATGGCATTAACGATGCCCCTGCCCTGATGCAGGCCAACGTGGGAATTGCCATGGGGACCGGTACGGATATCGCCATGGAAAGTGCCGAAATTACACTGATCAAAGGCGACCTCAACGGGATCGTCCGGGCACGTGAACTGAGCCATAAAGTCATGAAAAATATCAAAGAAAACCTGTTCTTTGCGTTCATTTATAACGCCCTGGGCGTACCTGTTGCGGCAGGCGTCCTTTATCCCGTTTTCGGTTTGCTGCTCAGTCCGGTGATTGCAGCGGCAGCCATGAGCTTCAGCTCGGTTTCGGTGATATCCAATGCATTACGACTAAGAAGAAAATAAAAATTAATTAATTTAACAAACCTGTTTAAACACATAAAAAAATGAAAACTTATTTTAAAATATCAATTCTGGCGTTTCTTATGATAGCGCTAAGCACGGTCACAAAAGCACAGGACCGGCAGGTACAAACGCTGCTTAATGATTCCATTAAACGCGAAAAAATATTCTACACGATTCAAAACAACCCGCAACTCATGAAGCTTTTCATGATGGACATGAAAAAGAACAAAAAGTCTATGGAAATGATGAAAGCCCATGATATGTCAGGTATGAAGAATCAGGATATGATGCAAAAAATGATGATGACAATGGTCGAGAGTGACACAGCCATGCAACATGCCATGATGAAAAACATGATGTGCAAAATGATGGATCAGGCGAAGAACGATTCGGTCATGCGTAAGAAAATGATGAACAAAATGATGGGTAATATGATGAAGATGACAGAAGACAACCCGGCTGCGCGAAAAGACATGATGAAGATGATGATGGCGAACATGCACAAAATCACGAAAGAGGATCCCGCATTGCAAAAAGAAATGATGAACAAGATGATGGGTAAGATGATGAGCAAGGCGGAAACTGATCCGGAAGTAGGGAAAAAAATGATGAGTATGATGATGGAAAAACCGGAAATGATGAAAATGATGATGCAGATGATGCATGA
>JAADID010000158.1 GCA_013151505.1 Chlorobiota bacterium
TGGTGGCAGGACGTGCATCCACGTTAGTGATAGTAAAGGTTGCAAGTGCACCGGCAAGGAGAGCTCCGGTTAAAAGGCTGTTTCTTTTGTTTTTGTTTTCCATGATATTCTTTTTAAGAATGGTTAAATAATTTCATTTTTTAATTCGTTTGTTTAGTCGCAGCCAACCATTTTTCCTTACAAATTATTTAAAATAATTTTAAATTACAACCTGAAGTATTCACCTTCAAAGAGATAAATTCTTATTTTTTATTATATGGGTAAGTTTTATTTCAACCACTACAAATCCACGCCAAATGTGTTCTTGATAAGTTTTTCTATTTAGATATTGATAAAAACCTGAAGATAATTCGGAGAAAAAAGCTAGAATCAATACAGGGCAAAATATATATTGTCTCATTGTTATAGTTGTGATTAAACAAAATAAATCGTATATTTGGTCAAATTCTATTTACACCCTAACAGCATGAATCCTTCGCGGATCCATACCCATGTTCTCTCAGGTTGGGAAAAGAATCTTTTTTTCCGACTCAATTCTCCTTTTACCTTATTCCCTGACACCTGTTTCTATAGGATAACCATCCGTTTGGGAAAAGGATGTTCCCGTAGTGCTTGTTTTCTAATTAAACTTCTTAAACCTCTGTATCATGAAAAAATTTTACTTCATTTTCTTTTTCCTGGTTTCCGGGTTTTTTCTTCATGCCCAGAACTGGATGAACATGACCTACACCAACACCGTTACTGCCATTGAGCGATCAGGTACCAATTGGTGGGTTGGAACTACCGGCGGGTTGATTCGTTACGACACCGTTGACAAGTCGGTTACTTTGTTTAACCGCGGAAATTCCGAACTTCCGGCCAATTACATCAACGATTTGGCAGTTGACGACAAAGGAACACTTTGGGCTGCCACCAAAAACGGACTGGCACGGTACGAAAGCGGCCGTCAGTTTTCTGTCTTTTCTTATAACTTGGGTTTCTATTCGCCGCATGTGTTCCGGGTGAAAAATGAAAAGGGAAAAGGTTTGTGGGTGGTTACCGACTCGGCCCTCTGCCTGTTAAACGGATATAACCTGAAACGCTATACGGTCGATTCCACCGGAAACAGGCTGGACAACATTTCTTTTATCTATCCCATTAGCCCCCATGGTGTCATCTATTCACAAAACAACAGAGTGATGTTTTTGGATCATTCCGACAAATTCTCCGATTTCCATTATCCGGGAATTGCCCCCTGCGGACTAGCCTACAATGGTTTAAATCAATTGCATGTGATGGACGGCAGTACCAATGGCGGTTTTTACGTGCAAACTTCACAATGGAATTATTACAACAAAGACAATTCGCCTTTACCGGATAATCAGATTTATGATTTGAAAAACGATGCCGCCATGAATCTTTATTTCCTTCATAAAAACGGTTTCTCAATGAAAACCGCCACAGGTGATTATTGGAGCATCGAAACGGGGGATGTTATTTCTGTACTTGAGAACAAATATACTACCGCCATATATCCCGATACACTTGGCGCTTTAGGTCTTGTGGGAGGTTTGATGCCTTATACCCTGAAAGAAAATTGGGATGGGGGTTATTCTTCGCATTTTTCTTTTTTAAAGATTGTAAATCTAAATAAAAGCCCGTTGAAAACCAATGATGTCCGAAACCTGGTTATCCGCAAAGGAAAAAAATATATCGGTACCCGTGGTGTGGCCGTATGGGATAAGCAGAATCACCTTATTGTAAGATACGACAGCACTTCAACGGTGCTGACCAACAGCATGGGGCCTATGGATGTGGATGCTTTCGGCAGGATATGGGTGGCCGATGTCAGCAACCGTCAAACAAGCTCGCCAGGAAGATTCGGGGTGATAAGCCATGGGAAATTTACAGAGATAAAAGGAGACAGTATTTTGGGATTTTATGTTGAAGGAGTGGATGCCATCCAGTGGGAAACCACTGGCCTTTCTCCCGATACGACCGGGATATTGTGGATCAGCTATTGGGGAAAACATAATGGAATTGTCTGGTACGATGGAAAAATCTGGAACATTTTTCCCGACACTACCTATGCGCCAACCGGTTTCACACAATTTGTTACTGACAACAACGGGATAAAATGGTTTGCTACCATGAGTGGCATTTATTCCTATGACGGGAAAAAATTTACTCGTTATTGGAATGTTGCCCCTATTCACCAGGCAACTTGTGTGGCAAAGGATAAAGAAGGAAACTTATGGTTTGGTGGAAAACCTGATGAACATTCGGGATGGCAAGGGGGACTGGCTAAGTTTGATGGTTCTACCTGGACTTTATACGATAGAAATAACTCTTTAATTCCCGACATGTATGTTACTTCTATAGCCGTTGATACAGTCGGCGGCATTTGGGTGGGAACCCACAGCGGTGGCATTCTGAAAATGCTTTGGCCGCACATGATGGTCATCGATCATCGGACAGATTCACCACTGGATAACGATTTTATCCGGAAAATAATTGTGGACCACTCCACAAATGATATATGGATATTGAATAATAATGCCGGAATATTTGTTTACAACGAAAAGGGCATCATTAGCACCGGAATCCGGGAAAAGCTGGAAACTTCAAATCAACATTTCGCAACACTGTACCAAAATTACCCCAATCCGTTCACAGAAAACACGACCATTTCGTATGTTATACCCGGAAATCAGAATGCCATTCATGTTGAGTTAAGTGTATTCAATTTGCTGGGACAAAAAGTAAATACGCTGGTGAATACTACACAAAACCCGGGAAAATACGAAGTGCCATTCCGTCCGGACAGATTGAACCCAGGAATTTATTTTTATCGCCTCAATACCGGAAACCATTCCGTAATAAAGAAAATGTTATTGGCTCATTAATATTAACCGTTTTAAGACAAACTATCATGAAAAAATTAAATTTCTTGATTCTGCTCATCGGAGTGTGGTTCTCAGTTTCCGCACAGTCATGGCAAACACTCAATACAGGTAATTCAAGTATTCCTACTAACGATATCATGAGTGTCTACGCCGAAAATGACAGTCATATCTGGTTGTGTACCTACGGAAAAGGCATTGTTGAGTATGACGGCCATACTTTTACGGAACACAACAGTACGACCAAAGAAGACCTTAGTTTTAACCAGGCCAATTGTATGCTAAAAGACAGTGCCGGAAACTATTGGGTAACAACTGAAATTGACGGATTGTACAAATTTAAAAACGGCGTATGGACGCATTTCAGTCCGGCCGACATGGGATTTCAACTTGGGGCATACGGATCTTTGCATTTACGAAAAATGGCACTTCAAAATGGCGGGCCGGGGTTTGAAGGCGGTGCCCTCTGGATTGGCTCTTACAGCAAAGGGGTCATAAAATACGATGGCACAACATGGAAAGTTTTCAACAGCCAGACGGGTCCGTTACCCGATCCGGGAATTCATGCCCTCGCTGTTGAAGAATCGCCCAATGATACAAGTTGTATGGTGTGGGTAGGAACCGGCAGCGGCCTTATGAAATATGATGGCCAATATTGGGAAAACTTTAAAATTGACAATGACTCCACTCCCTGGGTAAACGCCATAACTTTTGAGGATGGAGGCATAACCTTTGGCAATGGCATATTGTATGTAGGTACCGAATCCGGGGAATTTGGGATATTTTATAAAGGAGTTTGGGATATTTTTAATATGGCAGATGCTTATAATCCAAATAATTCGATAGTGGATATAAAGATAGATGCAAACAACAATAAATGGATTGCCACTGATGAAGAAGGCCTCTATTTTTATGATGGGAAGCAGATGCCGGGTTATAATACAGAGAATTCCGATATTCCATCAAACAATGTCCTTTCCCTTGATCTTAGCAATAGCAATGACTCTATACATGTCTGGTTAAGTGCAAACTATACCGGTTTAACAAGGTTTGCCAAAACATTAATAACCGGAATTGGTAATCTCCCGACACCTTTAAAAGGACTGAACCTTGCCATATATCCCAACCCTGTACATTATGCTGCCAAAATCCAATATCAGATTCTATCATTGCAGGAAAGTAGTACCGCCACTAATATTTCTATTTATGATTTACAGGGCAGAAAAGTCATAACGCTTCTTCATGAGAATAAAAAGTCCGGAAGCTATTCGCTTGAATTTCATCCCGATGCTTATCATCTGGTAAAAGGCACTTACCTGCTTCGGTTAGAAACCGGAAATCATCCTGTTTTAAAGAAGATTGTAATAGAATAAACGATGATATATCAAGCTTTCAACGCTGTTTTAACTGCTTTCATTAACACCGTTTTGGTCTTCACGCCCACAAACTTTTTGACGATTTTACCATCCTTGAAAATCAGGACAGTGGGTATGTTGCGAATACCCAGCTCGGTGGCAACACGTTGATTGTGCTGTACATCCAGTTTGCATATTTTGGCTTTATCGCTGATTTCTTCGGCAA
>JAADID010000307.1 GCA_013151505.1 Chlorobiota bacterium
GTGAATTCCGCAAAAAGCAACAGGGATTTTGATTACGGAACAACACAATACATTGACGGTTCCGGCACCACAGACTGTTATTACAGTACGGACATCTGGGAACCCCGGGATGAAGTGAAAGGGGACGTGGCCCGGATGATCTTTTATATGGCTACAAGATACGAGGGTGACAGTACGGAACCTGACCTTGAAATCGTTGATTATGTGAATACGGCACCGTCAAACGAACCGCTTTACGGAAAACTGACAACCCTGCTTTCGTGGCATGCCCTTGATCCGGTGGACGACTGGGAAAGGAACCGGAACGACATCATTTATTACAACTATCAGAACAACAGGAATCCTTTTATTGATCATCCCGAATATGTGAATGCCATCTGGGGCGGGGTGGAAGATGAGCCTTCAAACCATGTGGCAGCATTCCAGATGTCAGACTCTTCCGCAACAACCATTACTTTGACATGGAATGACAACGACGGAAGTGTTCCGGCAGAAAATTATCTTTTAAAAATAAACACCACCGGTACTTTTACGGCTCCGGTGGACAGTGTTCCCGAATTCACTGACACCGACTTGTCTGACGGCGAGGGGCAGGTGAATGTCCCCCACGGCGCCGAAACTTATACATGGACAAACTTATCGCCGGATACTGAATATTTCTTTATCATTTATCCCTATACGAACCTGGGAACAAACATCAATTACAAAACATCCGCTCCCGTGCCGACAGCTAATGGCAGCACTACATTGCCGGGCGACAGTCTATTCATCTCCGAAATTGCCGACCCGTCCGACGTTTCCTACGCAAAATTTGTTGAAATTTACAAGAAATTTACAACCGCGGAAGTCAAGCCATTGATTTCGGTGCAGAAACCTGGTATATTTCGCGTCAGGCAAACGGAAGTAGCTGGGCAGATATAAAACTTACGGGCACGATCGGAGCCGGTGAAACCTACGTCGTTTCATACCAGACAACGGCATTTTTTGATGCGTACGGTTTCAATGCCGAACTGACCAGTGGCGTCATCAGCGGCAACGGAAATGACAGCTATTATTTATTCAAGGGTGGCGATCATACGCAGGGCACCCTGATTGATGCCTACGGTGTAATGGATGTGGACGGGTCGGGGCAACCCTGGGAATATACCGATTCGAAAGCCGTCAGGATATCTTATGTCAACTGCCCCAACCCCGTCTGGACAGCAGATGAATGGTTCATCAGCACCTCCGCAACCGCCGCGGAAATGACACCTGACTGGTACCGTAAAACCCTGACCTGGACCGGGGCGTCGTCTTCAGGCTGGTCCGATCCTGCCAACTGGACCGACCAGGGAACCGTTTCGTCATTCGCCCCCGATGCAGGATGCGACATCGTTATAGAAAATACATCAAACAACCCCGAGATCACCACAGAGGCATCGTGCAACAGCATCCTGGTGAAAAGCAATGCGACAATTACGGTTCGAAACGGGAGTAAGCTGTTTGTGGGCAGCATCAGCCAATGATGATTCAGCATGAAAACAAATTTGTTACACCCTGTAAAGTATCCCATAAAATAAAAAGCCTGTTACAATGTGGCAGGTGTTTTCGTCTTTTTTATGTAATCCTGTCGGGATTTTTCACGATCCCATATAACTCCATCCTGAAAAAACGAAAGCCGGTTTCGCCGATGTAAAATCCTGTATTTTTAGTGCTCCGACTTCGCTTCCGTTACAAAAAAAAAGTCCCTCCCCGTTGGGGAGGGATTTATGGTGAGGTGTGATCCCGCTGGGATTCGAACCCAGGACCCACGGCTTAAAAGGCCGTTGCTCTACCGGCTGAGCTACGGAATCTTTTGAAATCGGGCTGCAAAAGTAAACGTTTTTTTATTTGTTCAAAATTTATTGATAAAATTTTATTTCGATACCACTTCCGGAGGAAATCGGAAAAATATTTCATTCAAAACTCCACGATTCCTTTTCCCTGACGGATGATCTCAGGCTCGCCGGATGTGCAATCAATGATCGTCGAAGGTTCATTATCGCCGTACCCGCCATCAACAACCAGGTCAACCAGTTCGCCGTACTTTTCATGGATCAGTTCGGGATCGGTAATGTACTCGACCAGACTATCCGAATCTCTTATGGATGTGGTTAATATGGGATGTCCCAGTTCTTCAACGACAGTGTTGATGATGTTGTTATCGGGTATGCGGATTCCGATGGTTTTTTTCTTGCTGTGGAAAATCTTGGGCACCTTATGGTTGGCGTCAAGAATGAATGTAAAAGGGCCTGGCAGCGTTTTTTTCATCAATCTGAAAATGTTGTTGTAAATAGGCCTGGTGAAATCGGACAACATGCTCAGATTATTAAAAATAAGGGAAAACCTTGTGACTTTCGCGCCTTTGATCTGCGCGATACGGTTTGCCGTTTTTATGTGCTGAATGCTGCAACCCATGCCGTAGATTGTGTCGGTAGGGAAGATGACTATCCCTCCGTTGTTCAGCACGTCAATGACCATTTTGATGTGGCGGGGAGCCGGATTTTCCGGATATATTTTTATGAGCATGATTCGATGGTTTTATTTGTTACGAAATTAATAAATCAAGCCTTATGTTTGAAAGGTTGGCTATCGAAATTTGAGAAATTATTTATTTACCCGCCGTGGGCGGGATTAATTCGACCCGCGGTTTTTACTACGCCGGAGGCTTGCATTCAGTGAAATTTTTTGGATGCATCTTCTTTTAAAAGTTCAACGGTTATTTAAGGAGATCCCGCATGTGCGGGATTAATTCGACTAAAACTTTTCACTGCGACCGGGGAAGATTAAAAAATGTTGCTTCATTAGAATATAACGGTGTAATTATTATCCCGCCCGAGGCGGGATTAATTCGACCAGCGGTTTCTGCTGCGCCTTGGGGCTTGCAGAAACCGGGTCTCATTAAAAATGGGTAAGCTACTTATATCGCACCGCTACAACCGCCTACCCTTGCTCCCTTCCGGGCCTGGGGGAATTCAGCAGGAGCTGGTCGTATAAGACTTACCCGCTGCAAAAATAAATATACTTCCGACACGGTCGTACGGTTTAACATTATTTTTATTTTTACCTCTTCATTTAAAAAACAACATACCATGGAAGAAAACAAACAATCTCCTTTAATGCCTTCTTTGTCATCCGGTATCATCGTTGGTATCGCATTGATAATCTTTAGCTTAATTATGTATTTCCTGGATGTGGACCGCGAATCGAAGATCATGTGGTTATCCTATCTTATCCTGTTTGCCGGAATTTATTGGGCGATCGTCAGCTACCGGAAAAAACTCCCGGGAGAATATATGACCTACGGACAGGCATTTGTATCGGGATTTCTGACCGGGCTTTTTACTTCGGTTCTTGTTGCTGTTTTTACTTATATCTATATCGAATACATTGATACTACCCTGATAGACAAGATCCTTGCGCAAGCCGAAGAACAAATTCTCAACAGTCAACCCGACATCAGCGATGAAGACCTCGACAGGGCTTTATCCATATCGCGTATCTTTACCAGCCCGGGAATGCTGTCGGTTTTCTCATTCTTTGCAAATGTGGTGTTGTCCACAATCTTTTCACTCATTATTGCTATCTTTGCCAGGCGTGAAGACACGAGCGTGGCTTAGTTAAAACTTATGGAATGGATATATCGGTAGTTGTTCCGCTTTATAACGAAGAAGAATCGCTGAAAGAATTGAATGATTGGATTGTGCGTGTGATGCAGTCCAATCATTTTTCTTATGAGATCGTGTATGTGGATGACGGTTCCGGCGATAAATCGTGGGAAGTCATCGAAAAGATGGCTCTGACCAATCCGAATATCAAAGGGATACGGTTCAGGCGGAATTACGGCAAGTCGGCAGCGCTGAACGAGGGCTTCAAAGTCACGGAAGGCGATGTGGTGATCACCATGGACGCCGACCTGCAGGACAGCCCAGACGAAATCCCGGAGCTCCACCGGATGGTCACCGAAGACGGCTACGATCTTGTGTCGGGTTGGAAAAAGAAACGCCACGACCCTTTTATCAAACGGAATACTTCCAAGTTTTACAATTGGACTACACGAAAGTTTTCCGGAATAAAGTTGCACGACTTCAACTGCGGCCTGAAGGCTTACCGCAACGAAGTGGTGAAAAGCATTGAAGTGTACGGCGAGATGCACCGTTACATCCCCGTGATTGCCAAGTGGGCCGGTTTCAGAAACATAGGGGAAAAGGTGGTGCAGCATCAAAAAAGGAAATACGGTGTCACCAAGTTCGGGCTGGACCGGTTCATCAAAGGGTATCTCGATTTACTGTCCATCACCTTTGTTTCCAAGTTCGGGCAGCGGCCCATGCATTTATTCGGTGCACTGGGATCGCTGATCTTTTTTGCCGGATTTGTGATCGCTGTTTACCTGGCCTACACCAAATTTTTTGTGTACGATTACGTGAAAATGACCGACAGGCCGCTGTTTTATTTCGGATTGCTGGCCATGATCCTCGGAACACAACTGTTCATGACCGGCTTCATCGCCGACCTGATCTCGCGCAATTCAACGACCAACAAAACATATCAGATCAAAACAAAATTGAATATCGGATCAGAAAAGGGTGATAAATAACCGGAATACCCCGTAAGGGGTTAAATATTAATAACCCCGTATGGAGCGAAGCGGAATGCGGGGGTGTAAAAAGAGAGAATCTGTTTTGGCGGGATTTTTTTCGCGTAGCATGAAAAAATCCTGACAAAACACAAAACAATAGATTAATTAGTTAAGCAATTAAAAAAGATGAAAATACACTTAGTATCAGGCGGATGCGGATTTGTAGGCCGCAATGTTGTAAAAAGATTACTCAATACGACCAACGACCATATTTTTGTTGTGGACGACCTTTCCATCGGGCGCCACCCCTCGCAATGGCTGGATAACTTTACCAGCAAAATGAACAAAGACCTTGAGGTGATCGGCGAAGACGAACGCTTTTATTTCTGGAAAGGCGATTTCAGGAACTTCCTGTTTTACATGCGCCAGAACCCCAACTACCTCCAGGAAACCTACGGACTGGACTTCGAGAAATTCAGCGATGTCTTTCACTTTGCCGCCATCGTGGGCGGGAGGATGAAGATTGACGGCGACCCGATGATGGTGGGACTTGATCTGAGCATTGACTCCGAATTTTTCTACTGGATCACCACAAGCCCGACAGAGTGCTGTATCCCAGCTCCAGCGCTGCCTATCCCACCAGTCTGCAAACCGTGGAAGGGGCTGTTCAACTCAAGGAAAGCGACATAGATTTTAACAAAAACCTGGGGACTCCCGATATGACTTACGGCTGGACCAAGCTCACCGGCGAGTTCCTGGCCCAGATCGCGGCAAAACATTACGGCGTTTCTATCGTTTGTATCCGTCCGTTTTCCGGCTACGGCGAAGACCAGGAGCTGGACTACCCCGTACCGGCCATCGCCATGCGGGCAGCCAAAAAAGAAGACCCCTTCGAAGTGTGGGGCAGCGGCAAGCAGGGTCGCGACTTTGTGCACATTGACGACATCATCGACCTGATACAGATACTGATGGATAACGTCAGCGACGGCTCGGCATATAATATCGGCTCGGGCAAGCTGACTTCCTTCCTCGAGCTGATCGAACTGTTCACATCCTTTGCCGGATACAAACCCACCATCAAACCTTTGCTGGACAAGCCGGTGGGCGTTCATTCACGCTATTGCGACATGTCGCTGGTACGTGAAAAGTTCGGCTGGATGCCCCGGATATCCCTCGAAGAAGGCATGCGCAGGGTGTATGAGGCGGCTAAGAAGAAGATGTAGATCAAATATTTAATTGACCTAATTGCTCTAATTTCTAAACAAATCCGAAAACAAAATTTCTAAACGTTGAAACAAGGTAAATACGTTTGAGATTTAGACATCTGTCATTATTTAGAGTAATTCGACATGCGGTTAATTAGGTCAATTTCAATTTCTAACTACTCTAATTGCACTAATTACTAAATAAATCCCACGCTGGTCGGGATTTGCAATCCCGACTTATCTGAACAGTTTGCTATCATTCTCTAATAAACTGTTTTATAGTATGAATAGCTGCTTCCGGATTTCAAATCCGGAAGAGCTGGGGAGGTTTGGGTTCAATATTTCGGTGCTCCGCACCTTAATATAATCTTTTAACGGGTTTTCTACAAATATCACGCTTCTTCGAAACTTCGTTATCTTTGATCAGATTTCCTTAAAATAATGAAAAAGCTAACCCTGACAGCGATACTCTTTTTATTGCTTCCGCTGTTCTCATTTTCACAGGATTACTGGGAACACTTGTACACCAACGATACCAACATGATCTGGACCATGAAAATTGCCAACAACGGGACAATTTATTACGGTTCTTCAAACGGATTGTACATTTCTCATGACGACGGCCAAACCTGGGCGTTCAAATATCTTTTCGAATATTCTTATATGTATGACATGGAATTTGATATTGATAGTAATTTAATTTGCGCAGCTTCGTATAAACTATATAAATATAAAGTTGCGGAAGATGAATGGGAGTTTCTTTTTCAACCGGAAGTATTACATGATTTTCGCGCAATACTTGTTGACAGCAACTTTATTTTTGCCGGTAACGATAACGGAAACTTATACCGGTACGATGGTTATAACTGGCAGGAACTTGAAACACAACCTGTAGCAGGAATAACAGATATTATAAAAGATACGGCTGACAGATTATTTACTTGCAGCACGAGTTGGTCAGGGGATGACGGTAGTGTTGCCCAATCGTTGGATAACGGTGATACGTGGACACTTCTAGGTCTGAAAAATTCTTATATACAGGACCTGGCGATTGACGGTCAAAATCGTCTGTATGCCGGGTCGATCGGAAATAGTCAATACGGAATCGGAGGTCTGTACAGGTATGACCGCGAATCGGGCACATGGGATACTTTAAGATTATACCATCGTGTTATGTCCATACTGATTAATGACGAAGACAGTCTGTATATCGGACAATATACTACCGGGGGGCCACCTGCCGGGGCCTTCATGTCACCGGATTATGGTGAAACGTGGTACGATATCAGTTCCGGGTTTCCGGAAGACAATTATTATAAAAATGTAATGGAATTAACGATTGGCCCGCAAAATCATTTGTATTCAATTATTCAAAATGCAAACTCAATATACAAAAGTACGGATTCAACCATTGTCGGACTGGAAAGACCAAATTACTCCGGACAGTTCGCCCTGCGGGTATTTCCCAATCCTTTTTCATCGCAGTTGCTCATTACGTTAAATAATAAGTCCTTTGGGTATTGCAATGTTTCAATTTTCAATCAATTTTCAACATAAGGGGGGATGTAGTATTTGCAGAAGATAATGTTGCCATTGAAAATGGAAAGATATTATTGACAATACCGGAAGAATTGCCAGGAGGTATGTATTTGTTAAAAGTGGATATTGGTAAACACACGGAAACCAAAAAGATCATAAAAAGTTAACTTTTAACTCCATAGCTGGTCGGGACCGACTTATCTGAACACTTTACTATCATTCTTACATAAAGTGTTTTGTATTATCATTGACTGCTTCCGGATTTCAAATCCGGAAGAGCGGAAAGGAGCGGAGAAATGATTATTTTTGGCATCCGAATATTTTGATTTTAAATGAATAAAAAAACCACCATCGTCTGTTTCGGTCCGGGGCCGAAATTCAAAGGAGGCATCGCCAATTACAACACCTCGCTGGCCAAAGCGTTTGACAAAATACCCGGCACGGATGTACATATCGTTTCGTGGACGCAGCAGTACCCGGCCATCATCCCCCGCGATTTCATTGATCGCAAGACCAAGACCGATAAGCTGGAAGGAACCGACATTCACGTTCATTACGTAACCAACTACAACAACCCGGTAACGTGGAACAAAACCGTGAAGCTCATTGCCGGGCTCAAACCGCAAAAGGTTATTTTCCAGTGGGCCATTGCCATCCAGGGTATCCCCATGGGATACATCGCCAAAAAACTGAAAAAGTACAAAGACATTGAAGTGGTTTTCGACCTGCATTTTGTGGTGCAGAAGGAGGGAAGCTCGCTTGATACCAGGTTGACCAAACGGGGCATCCGTCATGCGGATTCGTATGTTGTGCATGCTTTTAAAACGGCCAATGAACTGAAAGCGTTGTTTCCGAAAAAGACATTTGAAGTCATCGAACCGGGCCAACCCATTGAGGGCAAAGGCATCAGGGTGAACAAGCTGTATCACCCGGTTTACGACATGTTCAGACCCGACCCGGATTTTGATGTGGAGAAACAGAAAAAGGAATGGGGGCTGAATAAATATGTGTTCCTGTTTTTCGGCTTTATCCGCAAATACAAAGGACTGCACAATGTGATCAGCGCCTTCGCCAAACTGGCGGAAGA
>JAADID010000274.1:0-4430 GCA_013151505.1 Chlorobiota bacterium
ATACCCAGAATCAATTATCAAGTATTCATTCTTCCAATTCCCGGTATCCAAATCTTCCCTTTTCACTCATAATTCACCAATCACAATTCACTAACCACAAATCACTAATCATAATTCACCCTCCCAAACACATATTTACCAGATCATCAATCCGGGCTGTTCCAGCGCACATGACCGTATCGGCTCCGCCCCAGTATATTTTTACGGTACCATCCTCTTCAGGCACTGCCGCACAGGTAAACACCACATTGGGGACATAGCCTACCCGTTCGTAATTTTCTTCCGGTTCAAGAATCCACTTGTCAGACACTCCGATAATTTTTGACGGATCTTTAAGATCATGCAGGCAAACCCCCAGACGATAAACGCTTCCTGCCATGGTCGGGAAAACACCGTGATAGATATTCAACCAGCCTCTCACTGTTTTTATCGGAGGTGCTCCGGGACCGATTTTCATTTCATCCCAGTGATATTTCAACGGGCTGACCAGGTGTTTCGCCCCACCCCAGTGTATCAGGTCGGGAGAATAGGAAATCCACATTGACCAGGGATTCAATTCGGAATGCGGCCGGTCGAGCCGGGCATACATCCCGTTAAACTTTTCGGGAAAAATAACCGTGTTGCGGTAATCTACCTCACTGATCATTGCCACCCGCTCAACCCGGGTAAAATCCTTTGTTTTTGCCAGTCCGATACGGATACCGTATTCCGAGTAAGCGCTGTAGGTGATAAGGTATTCCCCGTTAATATACGTTATCCGCGGGTCTTCAACACTTATGGACTCATAAATGCCTGCATCTTTGTCCTGCGAAGTCATGAACGGTTTGTCGTGAACCTTAAAGTCATAACCGTTGTCACTCTCGGCCAGGCCGAGAATACTACGCCCGTTCAACAAATGGGAACGGAATACCATCATATACTTATCTTCCGTTTTTACCACGGCAGCATTATGAACCGTAGCTACCTCGTATGGCACCTGGTTTTTGGTCAGCACCGGATTGCGTTTATATCGTTTAACTAATGTTTCTGTCATTTTGATAATATTTATTGTTTTCAGGAGTTTTACAAAAATAGAACTTAATATGCCATCAAAAAAGGATTATACTTGTTGAAAAGTATAACTTTTAAATAATTTTGCAGTATAAATGGTACATCCTAACCGGATTTAGCGTTAATGATTTTCGCTTTAAAAAAAATTTTGTAAACTGCGCTCTGTTTTATAAAGGTCAAGAAGATGTTACACGCAAGAAGTCAGATCAAATCAATAAAACAGGATATTTCATTCAAACCCGATGAAAGTAAGGTGATAGCCAAACGTTTACACCTTGAAAAAGAGAGGTCTTTGAAGATCATCGAACAAATTTGCGGAATGCATGAGGAGAAAAGGCAGGAACTGCTGAATCAGATACTCAGAAATTTTGAACACCGCCATAAAAACCTGAAAAGAATCCTGAAGAACAATTTTGACAAAGTCAAGGCGGAATTGAAAAAGAAAGACCTGGAAGCGTTAAGCATTGAAAACAAGCTGTTGATCGGCGCTTATTTTACTCATGAATATTCAGTTGAAGCCGCCGCGTTGTTCAATCCGTCCATTGTGGCCGACCCCTTTCAAAATCACACAAAACCCGGTGAGTTGAAGGTTATTATCAGTTTCAGAGCAGTCGGCGAAGGGCACATGTCTTCTGTTGTTTTCCGCAGCGGAGTACTGGATAAAACAGGAAATATCAGGATGAGAGAGACCAGTCCTGTGGTTGAAAGGGCGGAACTGATAGAGTCTCCCGAATACAACAAGGAGCTCTTTATTATGAAACTGAAAGAGATCAGGGAATATGAGCCCGTTAAAGAAATATTTGATCAATTGCTTGATGATTTTAACCTGAAAGAACTGAATGAAGCGGTTAAGCGGTTCAAAAAGAATGCTCCGGCCAACGACAGAGTAAACCGTGCCATTCAAAGTCTTGACTGGCTGGCCAAATCCAATTATCAGATCAAATTTGATACGGATACCGATATTTCACAACGGGTTATATTTCCCAGGGCACAGACTGACATCAAGGCCATTGAAGATGTCCGCTTCACCCCTTTCAATGACGGCAACAATATAACTTATTGCGGTACTTACACGGCATATAACGGATTTTCAATTTTACCCCAGTTGCTTGAAACCAGGGATTTCTATAATTTCCAGATCAATACACTGACGGGGTCCGGGTCACAAAACAAAGGCATGGCCCTTTTCCCTGAAAAAATCAACGGAAAATATGCCATGATATCCAGAAACGACAACGTGAACCTGTACATCATGTACAGCGACAACATTCACCACTGGGAAAATCCGAAATTGTTGCGGGAACCGCGATATGAGTGGGAATTTATTCAAATCGGGAACAGCGGTCCGCCATTGAAAACCGAAAAGGGATGGCTGATACTTACCCATGCCGTGGGGCCCATGCGGACTTATACGATCGGCGCACTTCTGCTTGATTTGAAAAATCCCCTGAAAATTCTCGGTGAAATCAAAGAGCCTTTGCTGGTACCTGAAGAAAAAGAGCGTAACGGTTATGTGCCTAACGTGGTTTACTCCTGCGGGGGCATAATTCATAACGGTTATCTTGTCCTTCCTTATGCCGTTTCCGACAGCCGGTCGGGAATCGTGAAATTTAAAGTGAAGGATATTCTTGACAACATGACGCCGCCGGAATAAATTTACCGGACAGATCGTAAACTTCCTGATCCGTTGATCCGTCTTGAAGTTATAGGTTTGAAAAACCATTTCGGATAGTTATCAATCAGGAACTTAACCAACCTTTTAATTCGGCAGCGATTTCCCGATCTGTTTTGTCAACGCGGGCAAAGCGGCTTTATCTTTTCCTGTTAAAGTCCATGTTTGGGATTTAAGCCCCCCGAAATGCAACTCATTGTTTAAAAAGTGTTAAAAATGAGCAATAAAGCAAAAATTATCGTTATTTTTATATGAATATTTATTGATCTTATTGTATATGCCCGTTCATAAAAAATAAAGCTATGCCGGTAACTATAAACAGAAAGCCCATCATTTTTAATCCCGATCCCAGGCGGACCATCACCCGCTTTTACTACAAAGACGATGAAAAAGCATTGCAGGTCATAAAAAATGTTCTGTTACTGACGCCCGATGATGTTTATTTTGAACTGCAACAGGTATTGAGGGATTTTTCAACACGTCATCGCAGGATAACCAAAGTGTTTGAAGCTAATTTCAATAATATCCGGCGCTTATTCGATAAACTGGATCAGGATCCCGACAAGCTGTCAATCGAAACGAAGTTACTTATCGGTTCTTATTTCACAAACGAATATTCGGTGGAAGCTGCTGCTTATTTTAATCCTTCAATCGTTGAACATCCCGACCAGTACGGCTTGTCAGAAGGCCAGAAAAGGATCATCGTAAGTTTCAGGGCTACCGGTGAAGGACATATTTCTTCGCTTGTTTTCAGGGAAGGCATCATTGACCGCAACAACGACCTCCGTTTCACCGCCCCGGGACAACTGGATGAAATGCCCGAGGAAGTCAAACGTACGGTTTACAATAAAAAAGCTTTTGCCCGCAAACTGGACGAAATGAACATCCGTAAAAATATTGTGGACATTGTCCTCTCCAAATTAAAAAATGAATTTATTTACGGTGAGTTGCAGGCAGCCATTGCCGAAACATTGAAAGATGTAACACTGACGCCGACCAAAAGAAAAGTCATCCAGGAGATCAACTGGGTTGCCGATTCACACTATGAGATCACTTTTTCGCTCGATACCACAATTTCCGAAAGGGTGATATTCCCGATATCCTACAGCGAGAGCAACGGCATTGAAGATGCCCGTTTTGTCAGGTTTACAGATGACAACGGTGAAGTAAGTTATTATGCGACTTATACGGCATATAACGGGTACACCATATTACCCAAGCTGATATCAACAAAAGACTTTTATCATTTTAAAGTCTGCCCGCTCAACGGAAAATATGCACAAAACAAAGACCTGGCCCTGTTTCCAAGAAAAGTAAAAGGAAAATATGCCATGGTCGGACGGTATGACGGAATGAACAATTACATCATGTTTTCCGATAACATTAACCTGTGGAAAGAAGCCCGCTTGTTGCAGGAGCCGAAATTTCCATGGGAGTTTATACAAATAGGTAACAGCGGTTCACCTTTGGAAACAAAAGAAGGATGGCTGTTGATCACCCACGGTGTGGGGCCGATGCGTAAATACAGCCTGGGCGCTATTTTGCTGGATCCGGATGACCCCGGAAGAGTCATCGGCCACCTGAAATATCCTTTGATGGTACCGGATGCAAAAGAGAGGGAGGGATATGTGCCCAATGTCATTTATTCATGCGGTTCCATCATTCACAACAACGAACTGATCATTCCTTACGGAATGTCGGATTATGC
>JAADID010000274.1:4507-8358 GCA_013151505.1 Chlorobiota bacterium
AAAATTTGATAAGCGGATTTTCAGAACTTTTGGAAATAAAAAAAGATGGAAAAATGAACTCAAAATTAGTTTTTATAACCACATATCCGCCGCGCGAATGCGGAATAGCTACATTCACCAAAGACTTGGTCCGGGCCATCAAAACCCAGATGGACGACAGCATTGAAATTGACATTTGTGCCCTCGAAGACGGATATCAGGGGTTTGATTATCCAAAAGAAGTGAAATATGTTCTGGATACAACCAACCCGGACAAGTATATTGAATTTGCCGAAGAGCTCAATGATGACCCTCAGGTGAAAGCAATCATGATCCAACATGAATTCGGACTGTACGGGGGAGAATACGGAAACTATATTCTGGAAATGATATTTACCCTTGAAAAACCCGTATTCACAACCTTTCATACCATTCTGCCACACCCTGATGAAAAACGGTTACAAATTGTCAGGTCCATTACCGATCATTCAAAGGGTATTCTGGTCATGACAGAAAATTCGAAAAAAATATTGCTTGACCACTACAACCTTCCGGAGGAAAAAATTGATGTAGTTCCCCACGGGACACACATGGTTTTGTGGAAAAGGAAAGATGAAGCCAGGGCAAGGATCGGCATTAACAACAGTCCTATTCTGGCTACATTCGGTCTTCTCGGTAGAAACAAAAGCATTGAAACTGCCATTGATGCCCTGCCGGAAATCAAAAAATATTTTCCGGATGTTCTTTATCTTGTCCTTGGCAAGACCCATCCGGGCCTGGTAAAACACGAAGGTGAAAAATACAGGGATTTTCTCGAAGAACGGGTAAAACAACTCGGCCTTGAAGAGAACGTAAAATTTGTCAACCATTTTCTGGAACTGGATGAATTGCTTGACTATTTAAGTATCACAGACATTTACCTGTTTACTTCCAAAGACCCCAACCAGGCGGTCAGCGGAACATTTTCGTACGCCATGAGCAGCGCTTGCCCCATCATTGCCACGCCCATACCCCATGCCAAAGAACTGCTGACCGAAGATACAGGGATTCTTATTGACTTTGAGCGACCCGATCAATTGGCAGAAGCGGCCATCCGTTTGCTGAAAGATGACGAGCTCCGCAAGCGAATGGGGAAAAATGCATTTCATAAAACCCGTTATACCGTCTGGGAAAATGTGGCTACACGGGTCATGTCGCTGTTTCGTCCGTTTATCGAATACTCAAATTACAGGTACCGAATTCCGCAAATTAACCTTAAGCACATCGAACACATGACTACCGAAAAAGGGATTATCCAGTTCGCTGATATTGACATTGCCGATATCAACTCGGGATATACGCTTGATGATAATGCGCGGGCGCTGATTGCTCTTACCCGTCATTATGAACTTACAAACGAAGTTTCCGATTTAAGACTGATCAATATTTATCTTGACTATATAATCTATTGCCAGCGGTCGGACGGCAGTTTCATCAATTATGTGGACGAGGACGGTTCAATCCACATGAGAAACAATGTCGAAAACCTGGATGACGCCAACGGAAGGGCTATGTGGGCACTGGGATATTTTATTTCCAAAGATATTTTTAAAGACACATTGGTTGAGAAAGCGGAAGCCTGTTTCAAAAAAGCTTTAAACGTTGTGGAAGATATTCGTTCTCCGCGGGCAATGTCATATATCATCAAAGGCATCTATTTTTATAACAAGAAAAAGGAAAACGAAAAAAACAAAGAGCTGGTTAAAATATTTACGGAACGATTGCTTGAAAATTTCAATAAAGTGGCGGACAAAAACTGGTACTGGTTTGAAGAATATATGACTTATGCCAATGCCGTTATCCCTTCCGCCCTCTTATATGCCTGGAAAATAACGGGAAACATCAGCTACCATATTATTGCCAAAGCCACTTTCGATTTCCTTTTGTCTAAAATTTTTAAAGACGGCCAGATCAGGGTAATTTCCAACAGGGGCTGGCTGAAAAAAGGCGAACAACCCACTGACGGTTACGGCGAACAACCCATTGATGTGGCTTGTACTATCCTGGCGCTTGACCTTTTCTATTCCGAATTGGGCGAGCTGCAGTATTTCACCAAACTCAATATTGCTTTCGACTGGTTTCTGGGACGTAACCGGATCCATCAAATCGTTTATAATCCCGTTACAGGCGGCTGTTACGACGGGCTGGAAAAAGACGGCGTAAACCTGAACCAGGGAGCCGAAAGTACGGTTTCTTACCTGCTTTCACGACTGGTCATGGAAAAATATTACAGGGAAAAGAAACGCAAAACCAGCGAACCGGTCTATCACGAAAAACAGTTGGAGAAGCTGCTGAATAACAAGGGATAATCGTTAAATATTGATAAATTCCCTCTGTTGAAAAAAAAAGAAATCAGGTTTGTTTTTTTGCATAAAGTTGAACTGGAACCGGATTTGACTAATTTTGATTTTGAACAACACAGATCATTCGGAAATCTGTTATTTGAAATAACATGTCAAAATCATTTCTAAAAATTATTTATTTATCCCTGGTTTTTATGATACTGGAGGCGTGTGCCGGCGATGGTCATGCAAAACAGGAAAAGAAAACTTTCAAAGAAACCGCTGAATATGCTGCCGGGCAATTAACGGATACGGTAAAATGCATTGCTGACACTTCTTATTCTTACGCCCTATATCTTCCCGGGTCTTATCAGCCCGAAACAGAACATCCGGTTCTGTTTTTCTTCGATGCCCACAAAAGGGGAAAACTGCCGGTGAAGAAATACAAAGCGCTTGCCGACAAGTACGGTTATATTCTGGCAGGTTCTTACAATTCCACCAACGGGCAAAGCCGGATTGAAATGGAACGGGCTATCCGGATGATGACGGATGATGTTTTAAACCGTTTTCGTGTTGACCCGGAAAGGATTTATACAGGCGGCTTTTCAGGAGGAGCGAGAGTGGCGGCTTATGTGGCGTTATTCAAAAGAAAAATCGCCGGTACAGTGGGTTGTGCAGCCGGTTTCCCGCAAATCAACACACAGCCCAATACCGGATTTGCTTACATCGCACTGGTAGGTGATAAAGATTTCAATTACCTCGAACTGAAAAATCTCGACCGTTCGCTGGAAGGGTCAGGTATTCGTCACTTTCTCCGTGTTTATGACGGAAAACACGACTGGCCCCCGGAACAGGTGATGGAGGACGCCTTTTTGTTTTTTCAGTTCGAAGCCATGCGCAAAACGCAAATACCTGTTGACCGTAAACTGGTCAGGAAATTTGCCGAACAGAATAACGACTCCGTCGAAAAAGCATCAAATAACCGTGACTGGCTGGGGCTGGCGTATTGGCTGAACAGGGCGGTAGTTTATCTCTCCGGCATCAGCGATGTGGAAAAAGAAAAGGAAATGCTGGCCAAACTGAAACACAATCCGCAATATCAGAAGCATTTGCAGGAAGAACTTGATATGGAAAAAACAGAACACGAGCTTCAGCAGTCGTACGTGCGGGCAATGGAAAACCGGGGAAAAGACTGGTGGGTGAAGAACATCAATGAATTGATCAGAAAAGCAAAGAATGGCAACAGTAAAGATCAACGACTAATGAATACCCGTCTGCTCAATTATTTAAGCCTGGTATCCTATATGTACGCAACCCGTGCCCTGCGCGATAATATTACGGAACATGCGGATAAGTATCTGACCATCTACGAAATGGTTGACCCTGACAACCCCGAAGTTTATTACCTGAAAGCGGTACGTTTTGCCAGGCTGAAAAAGGATAAAGAAGCTTTGACCGAATTACAAAAAGCCGCTGCTCACGGTTTTCACGAATATTCCCGCATGACGCAGGATAAAAATTTTGCAGGATTAAAAGGGGATACTGCTTTCC
>JAADID010000056.1 GCA_013151505.1 Chlorobiota bacterium
ATTGAGGTGACAGATTTTGGTTACGGGGGACAGCACTGGGAGATGGAGGAAGAGTACGTTCAGGGGTTTCCTTCTTTTGGCTTAAAAGTGACTAACTTCGATACTGTTGATTTTGATTTCCCGATAGACATACAGGATAAACCTGTTCAACTCGACCTCGGGAAAATTAAAGAGGCGTTTCTTATTTATCTAACCGGTATCCGGCATTAGAAAATTTAATAATAATAAATTCCGTTGTTGCCATGAAAAAACAAATTACCGGACTTATTGCAGGCGGAGTAGCCGGGGTCATTGATGTTGTACCGATGATCCTGCAGGGTTTAACATGGGACGCAAACCTTGCTGCATTTTCAATGTGGGTAGTTATCGGGTTATTTATCGCATCGGTTGATCTGAAAATAAACCCAGTCTTAAAAGGTATTTTAGTAGCATTCCTGGTATTGCTTCCTTCTGCCATTCTGATCGGTTGGAAAGAACCAGCCTCATTAATACCCATTTCAGTAATGACCTTGATCCTGGGCGGTTTGCTTGGGTTTGCAATTCATAAAATTACCGGCGAAAACAAATGATAAACCAGATTATTATGTTGAAAGAGGGTCTGTTATTTTCAGACACAATAAACCATTCTGGGTTAATTATTTGCTATAGCTTATTAAATTTTGTTTAAAAGAAAATCTAACTTTTTTTAAAGGTTAGTATATATTAACTGACTTTGCAGCGGATTTGTTAAAGAAATTATCAAAATGCAAACAGACAGACAACGTGAAATAGTTGAAGTGGCTTTGGACCTGATTGCAAACAAAGGCATCCAGGGACTGACCATCAAAAACCTTTCAAAAGCCATCGGCATTTCCGAACCGGCCATTTACCGCCATTTTGAGAGCAAGACGGCCATCCTGATGACCATCCTGAACAACTTCAAAGAGATGGCGGATTTGTTTTCCGGCCTGATGGATACCTATGAAGGTTCGGCAATTGAAAAGATCGGTTTTATGTTCCAAAAAATGCCCGGTCTGTTTACGGAAACTCCTTCAATGGTTTCGGTGGTCTTATCCGAAGAAATATTTAAAAATGATGACTTACTGAAAAACAAAATCGTCGAGATCATGAACCTTTATGCTGAAACGATCGAAAAGATCATCCTGAAAGGACAAAAGGAAAAAAATGTACGAGCGGATATTAGTGTAAAAAGTCTTGCCCTGCTGACAATGGGTTCGCTACGTTTGCTTGTCAAACGCCGGGATCTGAATGATCACGATTTTGATTTAAACAGGGAAGGCAACAAAATGATCGGCGTGTTAAATAAAATCCTTGAAAAATAAAATCACTATTCGGGATTTTTTGACAGTTAAACGGACATATTTAAATCAGTCCGGTTTTTTTGAGAAAAAATGTAGTTAATACTACTAACTCATAAATAAATGGAAAAATTATTAACCAAATTGCTTGAACACAAATGGTGGATAATGATCATTATCCTGGCAATCACAACTTATTTCGTTTTAGAAATGAGAAAAAATACCAGAATGGAAACTGACCTTGATAAATATATGCCGCAGATCACCCTGCTTTTATTTACAGCGACAAAGCCGAAAGCTGGTTCAACATCAAGGATGGTATCATCATTGCCATCGAAAATAAAATAGGGGTTTTCAACACCGAAACACTCGACACACTGAAACAACTGACCAAACGTTTCCGGAAGTTCGATGAGATTGATAAAGATGATGTCACTTCGCTTTACACCACTGACAATATTATCGGTACCGAGGAGGGAATGGATGTAAAACGTTTTTTCAAAAGGGTTCCGAAATCACCGGAAAAACTGGCAGAGCTCAAAAAGAATGTGGAGAACAACTTCATAATTTTAGCCCATTTAATAGCAATTAACGAAACATAGTTTTTCAGTACACCGTACATACTATTTCATTAATAAAATTATCAGTTATGTCAATCAATCGTTTAAAATCGTTTATCGTATTGTCATCAATTATTTTTCTTGCACAAGTTAATTCCAATGCCTGCACGGGTATCCGCCTGATTGCGAAAGATGGCGGAGTGGTTTACGGCCGCACCATGGAATGGGGAGCTTTCGACCTGAATTCCCGTATCCTGATCATTCCCCGGAATTATCATTTCAAAGGAACCACACCGGAAGGATTAAACGGCAAATCGTATTTTACAAAGTATGGTGTTGTCGGGCTTGATGCACTCAATACGAATTTTCTCACTGACGGAATGAACGAAAAAGGGCTGGCTGTTGGTTTGTTCTATCACAGCGGTTATGAACAATATAATGAATACGTAAAACAGGATTCCTCAAATACAATATCTTCTCTTGATGTTGTAAATTATATTCTCTCGCAGTTTGCAAATGTCAAAGAAGTTGAGGAGGGGATGAAAAAGATTACCGTGGTCGTTCACCCTGATATACCGGGAATAAAGGGGGTTTGCTATGATGTCCATTGGATGGTGACCGACACAACCGGCGCTTCAATCGTGATTGAATATCGTGATCATAAAATGGTCATTTACAATTCCATCCCGGGAGTGATCACGAATAACCCTTATTACGACTGGCAATTAATCAATTTGGGTAATTATATAAACCTTTCGAAAAAACCTTTTGCAACCAAAACAATCATTAACCCTGCGCTTCAGGATACATTTTACATAAAGCCGATCGGTGCGGGGACAGGGATGCTGGGTTTGCCGGGCGATAACACCCCTCCTTCAAGGTTTGTAAGGGCTGTGGCATGGACACAGACAGCCCGGCCGCTTTGCTGCGCGGAAGAAGCGGTTTACGAAACTTTCAGGATACTGGATAATTTTCAGTTGCCGCTGGGTCCCGGGGCGGCTGAAGGCGGCGGCGATGCTGGTAAAATGAACGGAATGAGGAGTTCCACGCTCTGGACAACGGCCTGGAACCTGACTGATCGTACGTTGAATTACCACACCCAACACAACAGACGGGTCAGGTTCCTGGATTTGAAAAAACTATCATTCGCCAGCCCCGATAAAAAACCTAAGATTACCTATATACCGTTAGACGTTGTAAAAGAACAGGATAAAAAAGATATTACGCCATAACTATAAAAAATAATGATACTGTTGGGATAATCCCTTGCTCACACGATCGGACGGGAATCTGGAAAAGTGTTAAGCAAAAATTATCTGCGTTTCATTTGCAAAAATCTGTGTCAGTTTTTTTATGATTTTTCACAGAGCTCCTCGAGCAGTTCTTTCAGGTATTCCAGTTTCCTGCGATGCGATCTGCGATTGGCCCTGAAAACGAAAAATACCACAACCCCGCCGACCAGTATCCCGACCAGTATCCCGATCAACGATTCCGGATTTTCCGTCACTTCGGTGAATGACAGGTAGGGATTATAAAAATGAAGAGAAAAAAAGGTCAGGATAAACAGAACGGGTAACAGAAAATAAACCCATTTGTTATAAAGCCATTTGGATAACCATTTGATCCGTAATTCGAGCCATTCTTTTAACGGCAGGTTGTTTTTGTTGTACTGAAGCTTATACCATGACCAGATCGAACTGCCGAGTGCAAAAAGCACCAGTACGGAAAGAAGGTAGTTATTGATTTGATAAAGGATATCATCGGGTTTGCGGATGGCCGCCATAATAAGGAATATGAGAAATCCGATACTGATTGTCATGGATATGCCCAGTGAAACATAAAATTTGTTCATGGTCTTCTTTATTTTCTTTTCAAGGATTGATTCCAGTTCTTTTTTGGGTTTTTGTTCAATGCCGGAATCAATGTTTTTCCAGATGTTCTGCAAACTATCGGTTGTCATGATTCTGATGATTTAAGTTTTGTTTCAATGATTTTTTTGCTCTGTTTATGCGCACGCCCACATTCGATACGGTCAGCCCCGTGATTTGCGAAATCTCCTCGTAACTTTTTTCTTCGAGGTACAATAACATGATTGATTTGTCCACGGGACTCAGTTTATGGATGGCATGAATCAGCATCCGCAATTGTTCGTTCATTAATAATTTTTCGGTAAAATCAGTTTCATGTTTCTGCTCGGGCAATTTCTCCCGATACTCAACTCCGCCGTTTTTCTTTAATCTTGAAATGGAGGTGTTAATGGATACCGCGTAAATCCATGAACCGATGCTTTCTTTTTTCTTCAATTTCGGATATGATTTCCATAACTGATAAACGATTTCCTGAAAGTTGTCTTCCCTGTCTTCTTTGTTTTTGAAATAGATCAGACTGACTTTGTGGAGAATTCCCTGGTAACCGGATAACATTTCAAGGAATTCTTCTTTCAGATTTTTCATTTCAGATTCGTTTCTTAATAAAGTATCGTTTCGTGAAAATTTATTACAAAAAGCAAAAAGTTTTTTCAGTAAATCACCGATAGAATTGTATATTTGGGAGATAAAAGTAAAGAAACGTTTGCAAAAAAACTAATAACAGATAAAATCTGAAATTTGGTGCTTTGTGCCTGCACACCTGTAAAAGAATAATAACAATGGAATTTGTAACCATCAAAGAGTCAACTTATGTATCCGACCTGGCTGTGCTTACCAGTCTTCTGGAAGCCAACGGGGTGAGATGTTTCCTGAAAGATGAATTCTCGTCACAGGTATTGAATTTTATGCCCATGATGTCTGTCAAGCTTCAGGTTGCCCGTGAAGACCTGCCTAAAGTGGAAAAAATCCTTCGGGAAGCGGAAGAAGGGCAAAACGAAGAGTAAGGGTAATTAAAGCTTTCTCCCTCAATACAAATATCTGTTGTTCACTCATTTCAACAATTTATGATAAAAAACTGCCGCTGCTGTGCATATTGATAGCCAAAATTCTGTCAGTTTCCGGACATTATTTCCTATTGAAAACAAGAAAACTTTTTTATTCCTCACACCGACACATCATAATCCCTTAAAGCCTGGTTCAGCGAAGTTTTCTTGTCTGTTGATTCTTTCCTTTTTCCGATGATCAAAGCACAGGAAACCTGATATTCTCCCGCAGGAAATTTTTTCGGATAACTCCCCGGAATGACAACCGACCGGGGTGGGACATATCCTCTGAATTCAACAGGTTCTTTGCCGCTCACATCAATGATCCGTGTGGATTGTGTGATCACCACGTTAGCTCCCAGAACGGCTTCCCTGCCTATCCTGACCCCTTCCACGACAATGGAACGCGAACCGATGAAACAATTTTCTTCGACAATCACCGGGGCAGCCTGAACAGGTTCCAGCACACCGCCTATACCCACACCTCCGCTCAAATGAACATGCTTCCCGATCTGTGCACACGAGCCCACCGTCGCCCACGTATCCACCATAGTGCCGCCCTCAACATAAGCGCCGATGTTGATATAAGACGGCATCATCACAACACCTTTGGCAATATAAGAGCCATATCTCGCTAACGCATGGGGAACCACCCTGACTCCCTGCTCTGCATAATTCTTTTTCAGCGGTATCTTGTCGTGAAATTCAAAGATACCTACTTCGGTGGTTTCCATCTTCCTTATGGGAAAATAAAGAATCACCGCCTTTTTGATCCATGTGTTCACCTGCCAGTCGCCACCGGCCGGTTCAGCCACGCGCAAACGGCCTTTGTCCAGTTCTTCGATAACAAACTCAATGGCTTCCTTTACCGGCTTCTCCGAAAGGGCCTCCCTGTGCTGCCATGCATTTTCAATCAGTTTTTTTATCTGTTCCATATTTCATCTTTGAAAAACTAAAAATAAACAAAAGATGGATTGGTGCCGAAAAAAAAGAAATCAACACCACCTCAACAAAAGTTTTAATTTTGCAGCCGCTTTATGGGGAGAATACTTGCTATAGATTACGGACAAAAAAGGGTTGGAATTGCCGCAACTGACGAACTGCAGATCATTGCCAGCGGCCTGACAACCGTTCATGTGAAAGACATCTGGGACTTCCTGAAAGATTACCTGGAGAAAGAAAAAGTGGACTGTATTGTGGTAGGCAAACCCACCGACATGAGAAACAGGCCGTCGGATTCAAGCCGGTTTGTGGAACCTTTTGTCAATAAACTGAAAAAAACATTTCCCCGCATAAAAGTTGACCGGTACGATGAACGGTTTACTTCGAGGATCGCGCAGGACACAATGCTGGCCGGCGGACTGAAAAAGAAAAAACGACAGGACAAAGCGCTGGTTGACACCATAAGCGCCACCCTGATCCTGCAGTCGTACATGGAATCGTTAAACAGATAGTAAATTGAAATTAAAGAAGAATGTTACCCATCACTGCATACGGACATCCTACACTTAAAAAGAAAGGCGAAGAAATTACTGCCGATTACCCCGGCCTCCGCCAACTGATCGAAGATATGTTTGAAACCATGCATGAGGCCAACGGCATCGGACTGGCTGCCCAGCAGGTCAACCGGGCCATCCGTTTGTTTATTGTGGATGTTACGCCTTACGCCGAAGAATATCCGCAGATAAAGGATTTCCGGAGAGTGTTTATCAACGCGAAAATCACCAAAGAAGAAGGCGAAGAATGGGACTTCGAGGAGGGTTGCCTGAGCGTACCGGGCATCAGGGAATACGTCAGGCGCAAACCGGTCATTTACATGAATTATTTTGACGAAGACTGGAATTACCACGAAAATCAACGTTTCGACGGTGTGGCAGCCCGTATCATCCAGCATGAATATGACCATACGGAAGGTATCCTTTTCGTGGAACGTATCCCGCATTTCAAAAAGGTCTTGCTGAAAGGGAAACTGAAAGACATCTCCACCGGAAAAGCAGATGTGGACTACAAAATGATCTTGCCCAGGCCGAAAAGGAAACGGTAATCTGATCTTTTTTACATTTGAGGTCAGATAAAAACCTCAGGCAAAATGGAAATCTTTTTAATCTTCAAGCAAAGCTTAAGCATCACGCTTTTTGTTTTGTCCATGATGCTGATCATTGATTACCTGAATGTTTTGTCGAGAGGTTTATGGAGCCGGAAACTGCAGGACAGCCCGTGGAGGCAGATATTGCTGGGCACGGTGCTGGGGATCATTCCCGGATGCCTGGGCGCTTATACGGCGGTTTCGCTTTACGTGCATAACATCATCGGCACCGGTGCGCTGGTGGCTACCATGATCGCGACTTCGGGTGACGAATCGTTTTTTATGTTCTCCATGATTCCCGAGACCGCCATTTTGATCCATGTACTGCTGTTTGTGATCGCCCTCGCCACAGGATTCATCGTACAGTTTTTCAGTAAAAAACAAACAGACCGGTCGCTTAAACATTTTGATATCCACAAAGATGAGCCCGAGTGCGTTTGCTTTGAAAAAAAGATCTGGATCCGTCAGATCAGGCACATCAGCAGGATCCGTTTCATTCTGCTGATACTATTAATTCTGACAGCTTTTGTGGTCGTCATCAATTTCAACAATCTTTTAAAAGGTCTCGAACTCCTCGGCGCAGGAGAACATCCGGGTCATGACCATCCCGAATGGGTCGGGATCACTTTCCTGGCAGTACTCGCTATTTCACTTTTTATCATCCTGACGGCCAGCGATCATTTTCTGAAAGAACACCTTGTCAACCACATTCTGAAAAAACACTCACTAAAAATATTTCTCTGGACCTTCGGCACATTGCTTGCCCTATACTTTTTGATCCGGTATATTGACCTCGACAATGTGATCAGCAGCAACCTTTTTCTGGTATTATTGTTTGCCATACTTATCGGCATCATCCCGGAGTCGGGTCCGCATCTTATCTTCGTGATATTGTTTGCGGCAGGCAGCATCCCATTAAGTATTCTGCTTGCCAATTCCATCGTGCAGGACGGTCATGGCAGCCTTCCGTTGCTGGCCGAATCACAAAAAAGTTTTATTAAAATAAAGACTATCAACATCATAGCAGGTTTTATCATCGGCGGATTGGGCCTTCTTGCAGGTTTTTGATTTTCCACGTGATAAATTTTTATATTTGCATTTCCTGATACAGAATCTATGGTAAACGAAAACACCATCAGGAGATGGAACGGCGAATTCAGCCACAAGTCACCTGATGAAATACTACGCTTTTTTATAGATCATTTCAAAGACAGGATCGCCCTGTCAACAAGCCTGGGGCTTGAAGATCAGGTGTTGACCGAAATGGCTGTCAGGATCAACAGGAACATAAAGATTTTCACCCTGGATACCGGTCGGCTTTTTTCTGAAACTTACGATCTTCTTGACAGAACCATAAATAAATACGGCATCCGCATCCAGGTTTATTTTCCCGATGCCTCCGAAGTTGAAAAGATGGTGTATGAGAGAGGGATAAACCTTTTTTACGAAAGTATTGAGAACCGCAAACTGTGTTGTGCCGTCAGGAAATTAAAGCCTTTATCCCGGGCATTGAATGGCCTTGATGCATGGATTACCGGTTTGAGAAAAGAACAGTCGGAGTCAAGAAACAACCTGAAAGTTGTCGAATGGGACAAAAACAACGGATTGGTAAAAATCAATCCCCTGTTGTACTGGTCTGAAGAAGAAGTAAGAGATTACATTGACGCCCATAACATACCTTACAACCCTTTACACGACAAAGGTTATCCCAGCATTGGCTGTCATCCCTGTACGCGTGCCGTGGAACCCGGTGAAGAAATCAGGGCAGGACGCTGGTGGTGGGAAAATGCGGAAGCCAAAGAGTGCGGACTGCACAAGAGATAAGCTTCAAATCACAAATCACAAATCGTAATCAATTCCAGAAACCCGGAATTGAAAATTGTCGTTTATTTGTTTTACAAATTTAACATTGTGATTTCACTCAATCGCCAGATACTCCGTCTTTCCGTTCCCAATATTGTCAGCAATATTACCGTGCCTTTACTGGGGCTGGTGGATATGGCCATGATGGGCCATCTGGACAATCCCGTTTACATCGGGGCCATTGCCCTCGGTGGCGCCATATTCAATGTGATCTACATGAGTTTCGGCTTTTTACGCATGAGTACAAGCGGTTTTACGGCACAGGCGTTCGGAGCAAACAATAAAAAGGAGATCACAATGATCTTATACCGATCTGTGGCCGTTGCGTTTCTCCTTGCCCTGCTGCTGATCATCTTGCAATATCCCATCCAGTGGCTTTCATTTAAACTGCTCGATGGCAGCCGTGAAGTTAAAACGCTGGCACGGCAGTATTTTTATATCCGGATATTTGCCGCCCCGGCCACCCTGGGGTTGTATGCCCTGAACGGATGGTTCCTCGGTTTGCAGAATGCCCGGATACCCATGATCATTGCCATTTTGGTCAATTCGCTGAACATCGGCTTCAACTTTCTTTTTATCATCGGTTTAAAGATGACCTCCGAGGGGGTTGCCCTGGCAAGTGTGCTGGCACAATACAGCGGACTGATACTGGCTTTCGTATTCCTCTGGAAAAACTTTAAAGTTTACCTTGTCAGATATACTACTGCGGTGATCCTCAAAGCGGATGCACTGGTAAGGTTTTTCAAAGTTAACTCCGATATTTTTATCCGGACGCTACTTCTGATCCTCGTGCTTACTTTTTTCACCAGCCGTTCAGCGCGTATCGGCGACACTATTCTTGCCGTCAACAGCCTGCTGTTCCAGTTCTTTTTCATTTTTTCCTATTTCGCCGATGGCTTTGCTTTTGCCGGAGAAGCGCTGACCGGCAAAGCCAAAGGGGCGAGCGACCGGCAATTACTGAAAAAGACGATCCGGTATCTTTTTTACTGGGGGTGGGGCGCTGCCGTTGCATTCAGCCTGCTTTATTTTTCATTATTGGAAATACTTTTGCGGGTCATGACCGACAATGATTCGTTAATCTTCTCTGCCATGGGTTTCAAATGGTGGGTTATTCTTCTGCCTATGACAAGCGCCGCCGCATTCATCTGGGACGGCGTCTATATCGGTATCACCGCGGCAAAAGCAATGCGTAACACAATGATCGTGGCCTCGTTATTCGTTTTTGTACCTGCCTATTGGTTAACCATTGACACTTATGGAAACAACGGCCTTTGGTTTGCGCTTAACCTTTTCATGGCCAGCCGGGGGCTGCTGATGTGGGCTATCGCAGGAAAAGTCATCGGAAAGGCGAATGATGAGTGATGAGTGTCGAATGATGAATGTAGAGTGATGAATGACGATTGATGATTGGTGAAAACGAATGAGGAAAGAGGGACGGGGTAAGGGGACAACCAACTGAAACAGGAACTCCCTTTTTTACGTTTAGCTCCCTGACCGACTGCATCATTCAGGCGGGCGAGCCATCGCAGAGGCAGGAGATTCTCCCCTCTCGGGGGAGCCAGAAGGGGTCGCGGAGGGCGATGGCGTGGGAGTCCCGGACAACGAATGGAAATAACAAAATAGCGTGTTTCATAGGATTGAGATTCTCGCGGCGCTCTTTCCCACGAACCTGTGCGATGGCGCCTCTGAATTGAACGTTCTTATTTATTTTACGGTTTCATAGGATAAACTCCAGCCAACTGAAACTTTCACCGGTCGGGATTTGCAATTCC
Organism: Chlorobiota bacterium; assembly: GCA_013151505.1. GTDB lineage: Bacteria > Bacteroidota > Bacteroidia > Bacteroidales > F082 > JAADID01. Next base: position 10,491 of record JAADID010000056.1, read on the forward strand.
AGGTTGCAGCCTGCCCGATTGCGTCAGTCAGTCGGGGTTACAGGTTCCGGATTTCGTAGTACGGTGTGGGGGGCAATTTCACCGTCCCTGCCCGTCCAGGCGGGCTTCAAAGCAGGCATCTTTCTCCTTCTGATCAAACCTGTTATTAACGGATTGAAAAATTATTTTCAAAAATATAGTACTATGTGTTGCATAGTATTATTTTTTACCTTATATTTGCCGCATGAATGTTGAGAAGATAAATGCACAGATGAGAAAAGGAGTGCTGGAATTATGTGTTCTGGCGGTAATTTCGGACAGGGAAGTTTATACTTCCGATATCATATCATCGTTGAAAGAGGCTGAACTGCTTGTGGTGGAAGGAACCGTTTATCCTTTGCTGACGCGACTGAAAAACGAAGGGCTACTTAAATATAAATGGCAGGAATCCACCTCCGGCCCTCCGCGTAAATATTTCAGTTTGACCGATAAAGGGAAGTCTGTTTTTAAAACCATGTACGAAAACTGGGAAAAACTCAATCAATCCATAAACCGGATATTGAAAAATAAAAAAATATAATGATGAAAAAGGTATTAAACATAAATATGAGGGGAATCATCATCACGATTGAAGAAGATGCATTCCGGCGGTTAAGCAATTATCTTGACAGCATAAGCAACCATTTTAAAACGAAAAAAGGGTACGAGGATATCCTGGGCGACATTGAAACGCGTATTGCGGAATTGTTTCAGCAAAAACTCAAGGATAAAAAACAGGCCATTACCATGGAAGATGTGGAAGAAGTCATTTCCGTCATGGGGCATCCTTCCGATTTTAACATTGATGAAGAAGAATACACAACGGCTTCGCCGGAAACATCCAAAAGAAAAGGGAAAAGATTATTCAGGGACATGGACAACCGGATCATCGCCGGAGTGTGTGCAGGCCTGGGCGCATACTTCAACATTGACATGGTCTGGTTCAGGGTGGCTTTTGTGGCGGCTTTGTTCCTCGGCGGCAGCAGCATACTTATTTATCTCATTCTCTGGGTTGTCATCCCCCCGGCCCGCACATTGAGTGAAAAACTGGAAATGCAGGGCGACCCGGTCACCATTGAGAACATCGAAAATGCCTTTAAAGAAGAAATGAACGGCCTGAAAGACAAGCTGAATGACCTGACAAAACAGGCAAAAGAGACTTTTCATAAAAAATAACCTTATATTTCTGAAATTTCCCGTCAAACCGTAAAAAAACATTAAAGCGTTGGTTTATCATGCATTAAGTGTGCATGTACCCTTTTTAAAAAGATTTTTTTTTGACTTGTTAATATATTGTTTATATAAAATATGCCTCCGGTTCGAAAAACCTCGTTTTCTTTGCACCTGAAATGAAAAACCGGTGGTATGAGGTTTGTGTAGAAGATAGGGGTGGTTGAGTTTGGTTTTTGTTGTAAGTGAGTAAGAACATACACCGGTCTTTCAAAATACTCACGAAGCCGGACCCCCAAACGGCAGGAGTGAAATCATACATTTAGTTTTTAGTTTGTTTTTCCCCCGATTTGCAACAGTAAACCGGGGGTTTTTTTATTTGGACAATATCCATCTCCCCTGCTTAAAGCTTCCAGCCTTTTATGAAGTTATAACAAAAGTTAACGGAATAAGGTTGGAAAAGTTCATTAAAAAGCGTATTTTTGGCCCATCGGATATGGATCATATTTTTAGCTCAATATCATCAATAAAGGATACAATTAATCTGGCGACATCCCCTTCGAATGGGGACAGGTACGATAAAAATCCATACCTCATTTTGATGATAGGGTACGGAGCAGCAAGAGGAATTTATTTAAGTTTTTATGATTTATGCAACCGGATGCTTTTGCATTTAAATAAAAGTAAATATGGGAAAAATTTAGAAAAGATATTTTTAAGGAAACCGCCACCATAACATAAGATGTGGAAAATTTATACGTTTCATATTACAGATCGCATTCCACACCGAACATAGAACTTAGTTTTGATTTTCAGGATCAGGATATTCAGAGAATAAATAATTGAGCCCCTTCCTGCATTTAATAACAGATGTTTCAGATTGGTTTTAATGATTTCCAATGCTTTTTTTATTGATTTTATAAAAATTAAAGCGTCTGCAATTCAATTAGGTTTCAAAACATATAATAACCGTTTCCTGCAAAACATATTTTTGATTAAAATCATTTAGCGTACATAGACGAATAATATTTCACAGCAAATTTATAAATGAAAATACTTCTTATATCACCAACCATTGATTCCAGTAAAAGAACGAATAAAGGGCTCATGATACCTCAACTTGCTCTCTATATTTTACAGGGATTAACACCTCCGGATCATGAAGTCAGGATTATTGAAGAAGAGACAGAGGACATTGATCTTGATCAGGAGTGTGACCTGGTAGGAATAAGCTGCATGACAGCAAATGCACCGAGAGCGTACGAACTTTGCGGGGAGTTTAAAAAAAGAGGCAAAACAGTAATACTCGGTGGTGTCCATCCAACCATACTCCCTGATGAGGCCTTAGAACACGCCGATTGTGTTGTGGTTGGCGAAGCAGAAGGCGTATGGAATGCGCTGCTTACCGATTTTCTGAATGATGATTTGAAAAGAAAATATTATAACCCGGCTCCTGATCTGGGAAAATACGTCCCAAAGGATTTCACCAGGATTATCAAAAAAAGACTGTTTAAGCTTGTGCCGATAATGACCACGCGGGGCTGCCCTTACAGTTGCGACTTCTGTTGTGTCACAAATCTTTTTGGAAAAAAGATGAGACACATCCCCATAGAGAATGTGGTCCGCGACATCAAAGAATCCGGTGTAAAAAACTTTATGTTTCTGGATGATAATATTATTGGCCATCCGAAATATGCGAAAGAACTATTCAAAGCAATTAAACCTTTAAAAATTAACTGGGTTGGTCAGGCTTCCGTATCATTACTGGTAAGAGATGGCGCCCTTATGGAACTTGCAGCAGAAAGCGGGTGTAAAGCGTTGTTTTTCGGTATCGAAAGTGTATCGGAGGAACAGCTTAAATCTATGCATAAAGCAATTAAGGAAATTGAAGATTTGGAAAAAGCCCTGAAAAAGATTAAAAAAATGGGCATTCTTATCCATGCATCCATGGTATTCGGTTTTGATAACGACACGAAAGAAATATTCGATGAAACGGTCCGGTTTTTAATCAAGAACAAGGTAAGCACGGTTTCCTTCAATGTATTGACTCCGTATCCCGGAACAAAAACTTACGAAGATATGAAGAAGGAGAATCGTTTGATAACCACCGACTGGAGATTTTACGATCACAATACTGTTGTGTTCAAGCCTAAAAACATGACTCCCTACGAACTGCAAATGGGCAAAATCAACGCAAGGAAAAAGTTTTACAGGATATGGTCTGTTCTGAAACGGCTTTCAGGAAATATGTATAACCCCGTAATCTATTTTGCTACCAACTACGGTCACATGAAGCAAGTAAATTCTGAAGTAAAAAGAATGGCTAAACTCAAGTCGGAATTGTTTGAAAATATTTATAAATCATGAAACCCTGTAGCGAAACATATCAAAAAGTGGAAATGCCTGCATGAAAATTGTGAAAATTCCAAACACTACCACCAGAGCCAGGTAACCGCTGGCGCCCCAGTGTCCCAACGATGCGTATAAAAACTGCATATTATTTTTTAAGGAAACTGCATTCAACCGGCGCAAGATACTGTGAGTGGGCTTAACGCACTGCTGACTTGTTCCGGAGCTAAAATTTCAAATCTAAAATGAAATTTTAAAAACAAATTCTGTTTCCCACCCGCCAAAAAAAACCAGGCAACCTCACGGCTGCCTGATTTCTAAAGTTTATTTCTGAAAAAATTATCCAGTTTTTACTCCTCTTCCATGAACGGATATCTGTAATCCGTTGGTGGCAGGAAGTTTTCTTTGATCGTTCTCGGGGAGGTCCAGCGGATGAGGTTCAGGTATGAACCCGCTTTATCGTTGGTTCCCGAGGCGCGGGCACCGCCGAACGGCTGCTGTCCCACCACGGCTCCTGTGGGCTTGTCGTTGATGTAAAAGTTCCCTGCGGCCTGCGACAGGTAACGGGTGGCCTGGTCGGTGGCATACCGGTCATTGGAAAAAATGGCTCCGGTCAGCGCATAAATCGAGGTGGTGTTAACCAGTTCGAGCGCCTCTTCCCATTTGTCGGCTTCATAAACGTAGAGGGTCAGCACCGGTCCGAACAATTCCTCTTCCATGGTGACATAATGCGGGTCAGTGGTGACAATTACCGTCGGGCGGATAAAGTATCCTTTCGATTTGTCGTACTGCCCACCGGCAATGATCTCGGTTTCCGCATCCTTTTTGGCATTGTCAATGAACATGGCCAGCTTGTCGAACGAAGCTTCGTCAATGATGGCGCACATAAAATTGGTGAAATCTTCGGGATCGCCCATTTTGATGCTTTCTACCTGTTCAACCAGTTTTTCTTTCAGTTCGGGCCAAAGGTTGTCGGGGATGTAAGCCCGTGAGGCAGCCGAACATTTCTGTCCCTGAAACTCGAACGCCCCGCGAACCAGCGCCGTAACCACCTGGTCAACATCTGCCGATTTGTGAGCCAATACGAAATCTTTTCCTCCGGTTTCGCCCACAATACGTGGGTAGGTTTTGTATTTGGCAATGTTGGTTCCGATGGTTTTCCAGATGGACTGGAACACGCCGGTGGAACCCGTAAAATGGAACCCTGCAAAGTCAGGATGCTCCATCACCACTTTGCCGCCGACAGGACCCGAGGGGAATACCAGGTTGATCACACCGGGAGGCAAGCCGGCTTCTTCATACAGGTCCATCAGCACTTTGGCCGAATAGACCTGGGTATTGGAACATTTCCACACCACCACGTTACCCATCATGGCAGGCGCCGTCGGGAGGTTGCCGGCAATGGAAGTAAAGTTAAACGGTGTAAGCGCATAGACAAACCCTTCCAGCGGACGGTATTCAAGGCGGTTCCATATTGTTTTGTCCGATGACGGCTGCTGGGCGTAGATTTCTGTCATATACTGAACATTGAACCGGTAAAAATCGGCCAGTTCGCATGCCGAGTCAATTTCGGCCTGGTGAACGGTCTTGGACTGTGCCAGCATGGTCGCAGCGTTGATCCGGTCGCGATAAGGTCCCGACAACAGGTCGGCAGCTTTCAGGAAGATGGCAGCACGGTGTTCCCACGGCATGGCAGCCCAGTCTTTGGCGGCTTTCAGGGCGGCGTCAATGGCCATCGTCACGTGTTCTGCATCGCTTTTGTAGTAATAACCCAGCACGTGCCGGTGATCGTGCGGCGGATGAATGGCGATCCTGTTGTCGGATTTCACCCTTTTCCCGCCGATAACCATAGGTATCTCTATTTCTTCCGATTTCATTTTTTTAAGCATAGCCTTGATGGATGCTCTTTCCGGCGAGCCCGGAGCATAGCTCTTTACCGGTTCGTTATATGCCTTTGGCACACTTTGAAGGTCTTTATACATAACTTGTTCTATTAAAATTTTAACAAAATTCAGAGGGGGCAAAAGTAGAAAATTTAAATGGTCTTTTGTTATTGAAAAAACAATTAATCAGAAGGTTTTTTTCAGGTATTACGCAGATTTTTTTTAATTCTCCCGAAAATTTCGTAACTTTGTCTTTAACCCGTAAAAAACGGGTTGATCAACAGGTTGAGGGCTGGAGAAAACAGCACACATTGCAGCAATGCAAAATTAAAATGCAGTAAAGGTTTTTGACCGCTTGCCCTGCAAAGTTTTTACATAGCCATTAAGACTATAATCTGATAACCCTGTCGAAACGGGGTGACTTGTAAGGCGTAGCGATAACAGGAAATGCATTGTGTGGGGGTAAATCAGTCTTCTCCGAAAAACAAATATCAGGCAGTTATGATTTAAGAAAACCAAATTGATAAAAAGAAGGATGGGAAATTTGTTAAACAGAGAAAAAGTCGGGTTGGATATAAAGTCCCTTCAGATTGTCAGGACATTGCTTTATGAAAACCCGGATATAAAAGAAATCTTTGAAGGTTCAGAAACCGAGCTCGAGGTGCGTATGAAACTGCGCGAATGGGTTATTTCTTACCTGAACAAGAATCCATTGACAAAAAACTATTACCTGAAAAAGGCAAGAGGGCAAAACGCCCTGAAGAGAATATCATTTCGCGATTATGCCGCCATACGGCTGATGGACTACCTCGACAACGAAGGCCGGTCATTTCGCGACCCCAACCGGAACAACCGGGAAATGGTCAGCAGCCCGGTCAGAAACCTCTGGCTTGCCGTTAAATACGGGAAAGGCACTGCCAATGAAGACTTTTTTATGGATATGCTTTATCTTTTTCGCCAGATCAACGGAAAGCTGACGCGGCGTATTCCAAGGAAAGAACAAATCCTGGAATGGATGGGACGGCACCCTTCGGGACTTGATGAAGATGTGATCGAAATGAGAAAAAAGAATAAAGAGCGCATCCTGCGAAAGATCATCGAAAAGATCAACAACGGCGAAATGAAAAGCCGCAGGTTTCAGTTTGAAGAAGGGTTGACCGAAGAGGAAAAATATCACAAAGCGTTGGAATGGTGGAACGACTACCGTTTCCATCTTGTATTTGCCATCCGTAGCCCCGAAATGCTGAATGAAATGCTGGATTTCTCACTGCGCGAAAAAACCCTGAAAACACTGCGCAAGGCAAAAGCCAAAGGCATTCCAATTTTTGTTAACCCTTACTATCTTTCCCTGATCACAGTAGATATCACACCGTGGAAAACCGGCGGCGACAAAACCATACGCGATTATATTTTTGCAAACAATGAGCTGATCAACGAGTTCGGCAACATACATGCGTGGGAAAAGGAGGATGTTGTACAGCCGGGCGAACCCAATGCTGCCGGTTGGATACTTCCGCCTTACCCCAACGTTCACCGGCGTTATCCCGAAGTGGCTATTTTTATTCCCGACACTGTGGGACGCGCCTGTGGCGGACTGTGCGTTTCCTGCCAGCGGATGTACGACTTTCAGAGCGGACGGTTTAATTTTAACCTGGAAAGACTGACCCCGAAGATCACCTGGCCCGAAAAAATGAAATTACTGCTTAAATACTGGGAAAACGATACCCAGTTGCGAGATATCCTGATCACCGGAGGCGATGCCCTGATGAATTCGGATGAGTCTTTAAATATGATACTTGAGGAAATATATCAGATGGCTTTGCGCAAAAAAAATGCAAACCACTATCGTCCGCAGGGTGAGAAGTATGCCGAAATCATCAGGGTCAGGCTGGGCACACGGTTGCCGGTTTATGTTCCGCAACGGATCACCCCTTCCCTCGTAAAGATACTGAAAGACTTTAAATTGAAGGCGGCGAAAATAGGTATCAGGCAGTTTATCATCCAGACACACATTGAATCGGCCATGGAAATTACTCCAGAAATGGAAAAAGGGATCAGTTTGCTCACTTCGGCCGGATGGCTGGTGACAAACCAGATGGTCTTCACGGCTGCTGCCTCCCGAAGAGGACATACCGCCAAACTGCGGAAAGAGCTGATCAGAATAGGAGTAGTCCCTTATTATACTTTCACTGTCAAAGGTTACATGGAGAACCATCATAATTTTGCCACCAACGAAAGGTCGGTGCAGGAACGGCATGAAGAGAAATATATCGGCCGCGTTTGCGACGAAGATTATGATAAGATGAAAAACCTGGCCGATGACACGGAACAAATTATCGAAAAACTGAAAAATCTCTGTAAAGAAGATGAGATTCCTTTTATTGCCAGCGACCGTTCGATACTGAACCTGCCGGGCGTGGGTAAAAGCATGACATACCGTACCATAGGAATAACCAACGATGGCAGGCGGATACTTGAATTTGACCATGACACAACCCGGAAACACAGCCCCATCATTTCGCAGATGGGAACGGTGATCATCATAGAATCAAAATCCATCGGCAGTTATCTTCGTCAATTGGAAAAAATGGGTGAAGACATTCACGAGTACAAAACCATCTGGGGTTATTCGGTCAGCGAAACCGAAAGGAGGTCGCCGTTGTACCAATATCCGGAATACCCATTCAAAACATCTTCGGCTCTGACTAATTTCCAGCTTGAAACAGAGAAACTTTTTAAAGAAGAACTGATTGAAGCATGATAAATACCGAAAAATCCATGGAACTCGTTTCAACAAAGATTTGCAAGACCGGCGATATCGGGGTGAATGACAACCTCTTCGGCGGCATCATGCTCTCATGGCTTGACGAAGCCGGTGGGATTCTGGCGGCGAACGCCTGCCTTGACCACAATGTGATCACCCTGAAAATGGATGAAGTGCTGTTCAAGAATCCGGTGAAAGTCAAAGAACAGATCAGGATTTACGGGAAAGTGGAAAAAATCGGAAAAACCTCTGTCCGGCTATATCTTGAAGCCAGGCGTGCCAACTTCAAAACCGAATCGGAAGAAGTGGTTTGTTCAACAAAAATGGTGTTTGTCAGGATTGATTCCAATGGTCGTCCCAAAGCTATTGAAAGGTGATAATTCGGGGGCTGGTGTGATGGATTAAGAAATTTCTGATTTTCTGATTCATATAGTTGACCTGATTAAATCCAAAATCGGAATTTCAAAACCACCTAAAAGGCGTCAGCAGTTTTTTATTTAGTATTTCAAAATTATTTAGCAATTAGAAACTAAAGCAGTTAGATCAATATTTAATCTGCCGGCATATTTTGATTTTGCCAGATCAGAACAAACAAAGATATTCCTGATATTTGTCCTCAATGAATCAGCAATTGCAGAAAGATACTGGAAAATCAAAATGGCTCACCATTTTTTGCCTGGTTTTTGCAGGCGAGATGATCTTCAGCCTGCCATTCCATGTCGTCCGTTTTTTCCGGCCAACACTGCTGGAAGTATTCCACCTGACCAATACCGGGTTGGGTGACAGCATTGCGGTTTACGGAATCATGGCCATGCTGGCCTATTTCCCCGGAGGTGCGCTTGCCGATCGTTTTTCGGCCCGGAAACTGATGACGTTTTCGTTGTTGGCTACGGCGCTCGGCGGATTTTATTTTGCAATGATCCCCGGACAAACCGGCTTGTCTTTCCTGTTCGGTTACTGGGGGATTACGACCATATTTCTTTTCTGGGCGGCCATGATCAAAGCCACACGTGAATGGGGCGGTCACGTGTCGCAGGGAAAAGCATTCGGCATCCTCGACGGAGGCAGGGGCCTGGTGGCGGCAGGAGCGGCAACCCTGGGCGTCTTTATCCTGAGCGCGCTTATGCCCGACAATGTGGAGAACGCAACAGTTGCCGAAAGACAAAAAGCATTGGAGGCCGTGATCTGGCTTTATACTTTTCTTACTCTTCTCGCAGCCGTACTCACCTGGTTTTTTATTTCCGATACGAAACAGGAAACAGTACACGACAAACGTGATTTATTTAAAGGCATTGAACAGGTGCTGCTGAACCGTGCAGTGTGGTTGCAGGCTGTTATCGTGGTGTGTGCCTACAGCGCTTACAAGGCGCTGGATTACTATTCGTTATATGCGGTGGACGTACTGGGAATGAACGAGGTGGATTCGGCATGGTTTGTCAGCAATGCTTCATACATCAGGGCCGTTTCGGCAGTCGTTGCAGGGTTTATCGTTGACCGGCTTTCGGCAAGTAAGGTAATCACATTCTTGTTTGCTATCCTGGTGATAAGTTATATGCTCCTTTCAATGCTTCACCCGGATGAAAGCATGATCCCGGTGATCATTTCCAACATCATCATCACCTTTATTGCGGTTTATGCCTTACGCGGCGTTTATTTTGCTTTACTGGAAGAAACACAAATTTCCGGCGTCCTCACCGGTACAGCCGTTGGCCTGATCTCTGTGATCGGCTATACACCCGATGCTTTTTTCAATTCCCTCGCCGGACGTATCCTTGATGCCTCGCCGGGATTGCAGGGCCATTACCATTTTTATATGGTGCTGGCTGCGTTTTCGGTGGCCGGGCTGCTGGCGACGATGGGACTGGTTTTTAAAGAAAGAAAACGGATTAAATAAATCTTATGCGGTTTCAGGTTTTAAAGTTATTGATCCGGTAAATTTCAAATCAGAAATTTATCGGTTATAGTTCATTTCTTATTTGCTGTACAATTATAAAGTTGCAACAAATGACACATCAGTTACCTCACCACCACCATATTTCCCGAAACCTTCTGGTTGCCTGCCCGGAGCAAGATGTAGTAAACGCCGGTTTCCTTGTAGGAAAAATCAAGATTACGCGTGAATTTCTCTGAATTAGTTGTTGTTTCTTCTTTGAATAAAAGCTTGCCACCTGAATTAAATACATATAAAGTGACATTTTTATTAACTCCGGTATTTGCCTGAATGGTGACTAAACCATGCGAGGGATTCGGAATAATGGATAAATCAGGTTCTTCAGACATTGCCTCTTCAAGGCCCGTAGTGGGGTCAAATATCAAGGTCATGCTGTCGGCTGCCCATGTACCCTCATAATAACCGGTAAGATTCATCGTAAGTATGACATACCCGTTTGATAAATCACCAGGTCCACGCAGATAAATAACATGTTCGGCATAATTAGTGATAAAATTACCATCACCGCCAGTGGTCCAGACAATGGAAGAATAATTCTCCGCTTCCCCCTGAGTTTCAAAAAATACAACATCAGGAGCTATCGTATCGTTCCCGGCGAAGGCATACGGCAATGCGGAGTCACCTGAAAGATTTAGGGAAAATATCCGCGTTGCCCAATTTCCGTAATCAGGCGTTGCCGTTGTATACATGCTTGTGA
>JAADID010000128.1 GCA_013151505.1 Chlorobiota bacterium
TAATCATTTTTCAAAATATTTTATATTTCAATGCTTATCAAAGAATTTGTCATTAGTACGAACGCAGTGAGGAGAAAGCCCTATGTAAAGCCCCCTCATTCAGATGGGATTCCTCTTCGTTCCGCTGCGTTTCATGTTCTTCGGAATAACAGCTATTTTTCTTTTTTTCTTGATAATTGAAAGGGTAGATGACCGGATGCTTTTTTATTTCTTTTTGTCTCGTTATTTCCATCCATTCATCCATTCTTCCAATATTCCATCCCCCTGAAACTCACAAAATAAACGCCTGTAAAAATAAAACCAGCGGCGATGATCTCATTCCATGTCAGCACATCCTTGCCTGCCGTCAGGGCAACAACGGTGGCCAGGAACGGTTGCAGGTAAATGTAGGCGCTGTTTACCGTCGGGCTGATATTTTTCAAAGAGTAATTGTTCAGAAAATAAGCAATTACTGTAGTAAAGATCACAATGTACGCCACTGACATCCAGATCGTAAAAGGAATATGGCTATAGTCCGGTTCGCCCAGCAGGCCCGCCGACACGGGTAAAACGTAAATTAAGCCGAAAGTAAATATCCATTTCATGATTACCAGGGGAGGGTATTTCACCATGAGGGGCTTGACCAGTACAAGGAACAGGGCATACGAGGAAGCATTGATCAGGATAAAAAAGTTACCGAGAAAAGTTCCGGTAGTAAAAGACCCGCCACTGCCACGAAGTATCAGATAAATCGCACCGCCCATCCCCAACAGGATGCCGAAAACTTTATTTTTCGTAATGCCTTCTTTCAGAATAAAATGCGCAAAGATCAGCACGAGAATGGGAATCCCCACCATGATGATCGAAGCATTGATGGGAGTAGTCAGATTGAGTCCTTCAAAGAACATGATCTGGTTGAGCGCTATACCGAAAAAGCCACATACGGCAAGTCGCAGATAATCTTTTTTTGAAATATGGACTTTGGGGAAAAATATACCCACAAGCCAGAAAATGGCCGTAGCCCCGACAACCCTGAAAATGATGGCCACACGCGGAGGAAAATAATCCGGCATGATACCCTTGGCTACCACATAGTTAATTCCGTAAATAATGTTGGCGCCAATGACAGCCAGGTGAGCTAAAACAATGTTCTTTTTAATTCCGGCCATCAGGTTTTCCAGGGTTTAGAAACAGACTTAAAACGGCAGGTCGTCTTCGGGACTTTGGGGCAGATCAGGAATTTCGCCCGGTTCGGGAGCAGGGGAGGCCTCAAGGTCCGATTCCCGTTCAATCCGCCATGCCACCACATCAGTGTACCATTTGGAGTTAAACTCCCTTGACGAAATATTGGCAAATACTCGTAATATGTCACCTTCCACCACGTGCTCCAGCATGGGCAGTTTGTCATTCCAAACGGCTATGCATATCTTACGCGGGAATTGCTCATCGGTCTCAATGACAAACTGTTGTTTTTCCCATTTTCCGTTCCTGCTTTCGCCGCTTTCAACAGGCAGTTTCTGTATCAGTTTTCCTTTTAATTCAACGCTCATTGTTTGCAGGTTTTTAAAATGTTTATACAAAAATAATGAATTAACTCCACAAACGAGCTACATTTCTCGTAGCAATAGCATTTAAAAACGTTTATCTTTGTTCTTAAAATTACAATTATTATGTGGCAGCATGAATTATTGACGGATATTCCCAAAAGGTTTTATTCGGATGAAGAGGGAAAACTTTTTGACCATTGCAAGATTTGCGGAAAATACCTGCTGGATGACGGAACTTCTTATTTTATTGAAAAAGCCATTAAAAAGTATGACGGATATGATTTTCACACTACGATCTTTGAATATGCGGTGTGTTTTGATTGTCACGGCGTCATCCAGGGAACCATGTCCGAAGAATCGGTGTTGAACCTTCAGCAGTATTATGCAAAAATAATGAAGGAAAAAGGAAATCAACCTATTGTTATAGATATCAACCATTTCGATCTGGACGCCTGGTTGTCAAAATGTTTCTTTACCGGTGATCCGGTGAGCCAGATGAAAGAATATCAGTTGGTTGCCCAGTTTAACGGTGAAAAAATGGTGATGAACACGCCACCGATGATCGTAGGCGAAGCCGCCATGGAGCAAATGGCCTCGCTGTTGTCCGAAAAAACAACCGACGAGATGAACGGGTTCAGGGACCAGTTTCTGGGGCCCGATCCCGAGTTGGAAGAACTCATCTACGGAAAAAAACTGCTACTCATTTGAACTTGATTTTAAACAGATCTATGCGCAATGCTTTTGCTTTTATACTTCCGGGAATACTCCTGTTTCTGTCACTAACCGCTTACTCTCAAACAGAAATGAAAAAAAACAATCAGTCATCTTATGATACGGCAACGTTTGGTACCGGTTGTTTCTGGTGCAGCGAAGCCATTTTTAAACGGTTAAAAGGGGTTGTGGAAGTCACGCCCGGCTATTCCGGAGGCGAGGAACCTGATCCAACCTATGAGCTTGTGAAAACCGGCACAACGCGTTATGCGGAAGTGGTACAAATCGTTTATGACCCTGAAACCGTTTCCTTTTCCAAATTGCTTGAAGTGTTCTGGAAAACACACGATCCCACAACTTTGAACAGGCAGGGTGCCGATGTGGGACCACAATACCGTTCCGTAATTTTTTATCATAACGACAGGCAAAAACAGTTGGCCGGACATTATAAAAACGAACTTGAAAAAGCGGGAATATGGGACAAACCCGTCGTGACCGAGATCAGCCCTTTTAAAAGTTTTTTCGAGGCGGAAAATTACCACAAAGATTATTACAAAAATAATCCCGGCAACACTTACTGCAATTTCGTGATCACTCCGAAGGTTGAGAAATTCGAAAAACTTTTTAAAAACGATATCAAAAAAGTCAAATGACGGGTCTGTAAATAAATGTGGTTGTTAAAAATTAAAAAATAATATCCTTTCCGGAATGAAAGATTATAAGAAGTATTTCAAAATCAAAGCCGAAGCGCAGGATATTTACACTTGCCTGGTCAATCCGGTAACCATCGAACTCTGGTCGGGTTTTCCGGCAAAGATAAAACCGGAAGAAGGGACGGAATTTGAAATTTGGGGAGGCGACATCGCAGGAAAAATACTGAAACTTATTCCTGAAAAAGAAATTGTTGAAGAATGGTATTTCGGCGACAGTGAAGCGCCGTCCATCGTAACGATCAAACTCCACCCGGATAAAAATTACACATCCGTTGAACTTCTGCACACCAACATCCCTGATGAAGTGTATGATGAGTTTACAACAGGGTGGGAGGAGTACTTTTTCGGAGCCATCAAAAAGTTCCTGGAAGACTGATCATTGAATATTAAAATACAGAATATCCTTGAAAAAAACAGCTCTTGTTATCGGCAGCACGGGCCTTGTGGGCAGGCTCTTGGTTCTTAACCTGTTGGAAGACAACTGTTTCGAAAAGATTATTTCGTTTTCCCGCCGTTCCCTGGATATTAACCATTCCAAATTAAGGGAATACTTAATTGATTTTGAGGAAGTTAATAAATGGAAAGAGTGGGTGAGGGGCGATGTTCTTTTTTCTGCGCTGGGAACAACGATCAAACAGGCCGGAAGCAAAGCGGCACAATATAAAGTGGATTTTACTTATCAGTACGAGGTAGCCCGAATTGCGGCTGAAAACCAGGTAAGCCGTTATGTTCTGGTATCTTCTCTTGGAGCGGACCCGACATCACGTATTTTTTATTCCCGGATGAAAGGAGAACTGGATGAGGCTGTGCGGAAACTCGGATTCGAAAAGATCAGTATCGTCAGGCCATCAGCTTTAAAGGGAGAGCGGGAAAAGGAAAGAAAGTCTGAAAGAATTGTAATTGCAGTAACCGGTTCTGTTATTAAAATACTTCCTTTTTTAAAGAAATATCAGCCGATTGACGCCGGAATTGTTGCGAGGGCAATGATCAATATTTCGATGGATGAAAGTGAGGAAAAATACCGGATTTTTAACAATGACGTACTTTTTAAACTGGCCGGTAATTCAATAAATGACTGAATAATGATTACCGGCTGACAGGTTCTTTTTTTCTCAAACTATTACAAAAAGATCTTACTGCTCATAAAGGCCAGCGAAAAATCCTTACGGTTGTATAAACTAAACCTCGGTATTCTGATTTTCTTTTCTGCTTTTTCAGCGTTCAGATAATTATGTATTTTCAACAATTGTTGTTTTTGTAATGACTGGTATTTAATTCCAACTTTCAGTTTTTGTTCCGGGATTCCTGTTGCTTCGGCAAGCTCTCTGATGTGTATAGCTCTTACGTGATTGTTGTTGTTAAAAATACTGAATTGGTTCATAGCATAAAGAATTTAAAGGTTAATAAAATGTTCCCGCTCCCGCGCTTTTAGGTTTAATCAGAATGTATATTACATT
>JAADID010000062.1 GCA_013151505.1 Chlorobiota bacterium
AAAAATAAGCAACAATGTATAACACCAATGTCAGAGGAATTTTAATTCAGGGTAATAAAACCTATAGCGATGTTACCCGTGATATCCTGAAACCGCTGGATGATAAGGTGCCATTGTGGTGGTGGGTCACCACATTTTTAGCTACCGGCGCTTTATTATGGGGTGTCTGGGGAGTATATTATACGATAGCTACCGGCGTAGGCGTATGGGGATTGAACAATAACGTAGCCTGGGGTTGGGCCATCATCAATTTTGTATGGTGGATCGGTATCGGACATGCGGGGACGGCTTTTTCCATTTTCCTGCTCATCTTACGCCAGAAATGGAGATCAACAATTAACCGTGCTGCCGAGGCCATGACCATTTTTGCCGTGATGGCTGCCGGTTTGTTCCCCGTCATCCACATGGGACGTGTCTGGGACGGATTTTTCATCTTCCCATACTGGAACACCCGCGGGCCGTTGTGGGATAACTTCAACTCACCCCTGTTCTGGGATGTAACAGCCATCAGCACCTATTTTATGGCTTCTTTCGTTTTCTGGTATGTGGGCATGATCCCTGATTTTGCAACCATACGCGACAGAACTACCTCGAAGATCAAAAAGAAGATCTACGGATTTTTCAGCTTCGGCTGGATAGGCAATGCCAGGGGATGGCTGCGGTTCGAAACCACGGCCCTGCTGCTGGGAGGTATGGCAGCGCCGCTTGTTGTTTCCGTGCATTCCATCGTATCCATGGACTTTTCCGTTTCGGTGATCCCGGGATGGCATACAACGATCTTCCCCCCCTATTTTGTGATCGGCGCCATCTTCTCAGGTTTCGGTATGGTACTGACGCTGATGATCATCATGCGTAAACTTTACAAATTCAAGGATTATGTCACCGATAACCACCTCGACGCCATTACAAGGATACTTACTTTTATTTCCCTGATCATGGGAACGGCTTATCTTACTGAACTTTTCACCGCCTGGTACAGCGGTTCGGAATATGAACTTTTTACCTTTATGAAAAACAGGGTCACCGGTGATTACACCTTTGCTTACTGGACCATGTTGACATGTAATGCCCTGATACCCCAGCTTTTCTGGTTTAAAAAAGTCAGAAAGAATATTACCCTTGTATTTATAATTTCCCTGTTTATCAACATAGGTATGTGGTTTGAAAGGTATGTTATCGTAGTTACTTCGCTTTCCAAAGATTTTTTGCCTGCTACCTGGGCCACATATAAGCCGACCATCACTGAAATCTCCATCTATGTAGGAACACTGGGGTTGTTTATCCTGGGCGTTATGCTATTCTTCCGCTTCGTTCCAACTGTGGCCATCAGTGAAGTTAAAGCAATTTTAAAAGAAACATCAACAACAAAACCGTTTGACGATGAAAAGCACTAGTATAATCGGCATTTATAAAGATGAAGACGTTTTCCTGAATGCAATTGATGAATTGCTGGCAAACAACATCAGGATATACGACGTTTTTTCACCTTTTCCGCTCCATGGTGTATTTGAGAAGTTAAAGCTCAAAACAAAAATACCTTATGCCACCTTTATATACGGAGTCCTGGGAACCATCACGGTCTTTATTTTTCTTTACTGGACATCGGTGGTTAACTATCCTTTAAAGTTCGGTGGAAAACCGCTGAATACTTTATCGTTCATAATCATCATGTTTGTGCTGACCATTTTTGTGGGTACATTGTTTACTTTTCTTACCTACTTTACCTTAG
The DNA here is from genome assembly GCA_013151505.1 of Chlorobiota bacterium. Classification (GTDB taxonomy): domain Bacteria; phylum Bacteroidota; class Bacteroidia; order Bacteroidales; family F082; genus JAADID01. The sequence continues at coordinate 1,730 of JAADID010000062.1, forward strand.
AAAAGATGTTCCCCGGAAAAAAGGTCAAGCTTCCGGAACCGAGAACCACGAGCGACCGTTTTGCCATACTCATTGAGAAAGATCCGGAAATGGATAAGAAAGAATTGGAAAAGATCAATGATATCCTTGAAAAAACGGGAGCCATTGAAATAAAGGAATCAGAAGTTGATTATTAAAAAATATCAGAGATGAAATATATACGCCTGTTCATTTTCCTTTTGTTTGCAGTCGCGGTTATGTCCTGCAACAGAAGCAAGGATAATCCCGGCTATGATTACGCGGGCAAATATGATATGTATTACACCAAGTTTTATAAAGCCTATTCTCCCAACCCGGTCTTTCGCAACGGGATAACCAATCAATTACCGCCCGAAGGAGCTGTTGCAAGGGGGAAAACGCCTTTTCCATATCCGGGCAGCAATGTGGCCGAGAAAGCAGCCAACCAGGCAAAAGCCGGGCTTGAACTGAAAAATCCGGTTCCCGTAACTGATGAGGCGCTGGCCAACGGGAAAGAACATTTCAGGATTTTCTGCAGCGACTGCCACGGAATAGACGGTAAAGGAGACGGCCATTTGTACACAAGCGGATTGTTTCCTGCCAAACCAACCTCGCTGGTGGATGCTTACGTGCAGAACAAGCCGGACGGGGAAATTTTTTATGTGATGACTTACGGTTCCATTTCAGGACTCATGGGAGCACACGGAAGTCAGATATTACCCGAAGACCGCTGGTGTATAGTTCATTATTTGAGGGAATTGGCGAAATAACTGTTTTGAAAAAACGATTAAATCAACATAAAAATGGAAAATAAACTTAAGGTCAGTCCGGGATTCATTATCCTTACCAGTATTTTGGTTGTTTACGGCCTTATCACGGTGATCATCGGCTTTGCAACAGGCGACACCATAAGAACCTGGGCTAATTTATTGCTGAATAATTACTATTTTATGTCGGTAGCTATCGGCGCCGCTTTCTGGCTCGCCATTCAATACATTACGCAATCGGGGTGGTCGGCGCAATTCATTCGCATACCCCAGGCCATGAGCGATTATCTGATCGTATCATTTGTTTTATGGATAATCATGTTTTTCGGGCTGCATCATCTGTACGAATGGACTCATCTCGATGTGGTAGCCAACGACCCGATCCTTACACATAAAAAACCTTATCTGAATGTTCCGTTTCTCGCCGTCAGGTATATCGTTTTCTTCGGATTATGGATTTATTTAACCCAACGCATCAAAAGGCTGTCCCTGCTCGAAGACAAACACGGCGGACTTACTTATTTTAAAAAAATGGAATTTAATTCCAAAGTTTTCATTTTTGTTTTTGCCATTACATTTTCGTTGTTTTCCATTGACTGGCTGATGTCACTCGATCCCCACTGGTACAGTACCATCTATGCCGCTAAAAAATTCATTATGGCATTTTATCACGGGGCAACTATCATTACAGCCATTGTCGTTATTCTTTATTTCCTGGGTTATTTCCCGGATATGAATAAATCTCATTTTCTTGATTTTTCAAGATATATCTTTGCATTGAGTATTATCTGGGGTTATATGTGGCTGTCGCAATATCTGCTGATCTGGTATGCCAACATCCCCGAAGAAACCATTTATTACGTTCCCCGTATCATGACCGAGTACAAACCGTACTTTTATGCCGAACTTCTCATAAACTGGTTATTTCCTTTCCTGTTCCTCATGTGGAACCGGATAGCCAAGAACCCTTACGCTCTGTTGTTTGCCGTAGTGGTTCTGATGTGCGGTCAGTGGGTTGAACTGTACATGTCCATCATGCCCAACACGACCAGTTTACATAAAATCACTTATATCGAATTTGGTACTTTCATGGGCTTTCTCGGGTTGTTCGCCGGCGTGGTGGCCTGGTCGTTGACGCGCATGAATCTGATTCCCAAGAATCATCCTTACATGATCGAAAGCGTCAAACATCACGTGTAATAGAATTTTTTTTTAACAAAAAATATATCGCCGGTTGACCAGCAGGTCAACCGGTTTTTTTTGTTCCGGTGACTCCAGTCGCCGTTCCGGTGTTTTGTTGTTTGTTTTTAGGCGAATGAAGTCGCCGGTATATTTATATTCTTTATTACTTTTACGCTCTCAGTTTGAACCGAACCATGCGGGAAAATTTTAAAATGGCCGAAAAGAATATTTTCACTACACGATCGCTGTTTCAGGTACTGAGCCTGGATATTACCATCGGAGCGCTGGCGGTCGGATGGTTTGCCGTAAAACTTTTCGGAGTGGTTGCCAATCCGGTATGGTGGATCGTCCTTCCCCTTTCGGTATGGAGCGTTTACACAGCCGACCACCTTGCCGATGGATTGAAACAAAAAGAAAACAGCGCCATCTACCGGCACGACTTTCACTACCGGTACCGTAAGATACTCATCCCTGTTGTCGCACTTACTGGAACTGGCGCCATTGTTCTTGCCTGTCTTTTTCTTGACCCGGCCATCCTGGAATGGGGAATTATCCTTTCGGGGTTGATATTGCTTTACCTGTTGATCGTCGTAATGTCAGGGAAAAACGGAAGCCCATACTTCCATAAAGAATTGTTCATCGCCTTTGCTTATACGGCCGGTATTTTTCTTGCGCCATTCGTCTGGTATAACGGCGTCCCGGATTATCCCGTAGGATTAGCGGTCTTTTACATATTACTACTGGCGTGGTGCGAAACGGTCATAGTCTCCTTTTTTGACTACAATCGTGACAAGGCTGACGGGAACACTTCTTTTGCCGTCCGGTACGGAAAGAATAAAACCCGCATGATCCTGATGGCTGTCATGGTCATTATGGCTGGCTGGCTGATCTTTTCCGTTTTTCTTATCATGGATAAAATGAGTACAATTCCTCTTGTTATCGAATTTCTGATGCTGACAATACTTTTCTTTATCATCTTCAAGCACAGTTATTTTCAGAAAAACAATCTCTACCGCTGGCTCGGAGAAGCTGTTTTCTGGTTGCCTGCATTGCTGGCCTTTTTTTATTAAAAGCATTTATTTGGAATGGTTTTAAACAAAAAAAATCCTTTTATTTTTATGATAAATGTTACTATTTTTGTTTGGAAAGAAATGAATTTCTTTTCTCAAAAGAAAATGGTACCCGAGCCTTTTTAGAAAACCAACAATAGTTCAATTATAAACCTAAATTAGTTATTATGATGAAAATTACAAAACGTTTTCTCTCATTGAGCCTGATTGCACTACTGGTAATACCGGCATACAAACCGGCTATTGCCCAGCAAACGCTCGATGAGGTGAAAAAAGCACGCGGTTTGTCGGATGCTGATGTCTTGGCAGCGGTGAAGACTTTTATGCCGCGGGGAGGACGTGACGAGTATTTCGGATTTGTCGGGTCCGGCAATTCGGGAACAATGATCGTTTATGGTCTTCCTTCCATGCGTATTTACAAATACGTAGGCGTTTTTTCTCCCGAACCGTGGCAGGGCTACGGATTTGATGATGAAAGTTCTCTGATGCTTAAAAAAGCTTCACTGGATGACAGAATCAACACTTACGGAGACATGCGATATCCCGCATTTTCCGAAACCAATGGCCTGTACAACGGGAAATATCTTTTCTTTTCTGACGGGGCGAACTCAAGAATTGCCCTTTTGGGACTGGACGATTTTGAAACCAAACAAGTACTCAGCCATCCTTTGTTTGTCTCTACATTTCCCGGTGTGGCCGTTACACCAAATACCGAGTATGTGATCCAAACCAGCCAGTTTCCCTCCACCTGGGACGGAAAAAGTGCTGACGTTGAGAATGAGTTTGATACAAAGTTTAAATCCGGAATTACTTTCTGGAAGTTCGAGGAATCGGCTGAAGAAATGAAAACCGGTCACATGGGCCGCCTGCTGAAAGAAAAAACATTTACCCTTCAGCTGCCCCCTTATACTTTAGGCTATTTCGATGTGGGTAAAGGAAACGGCGACGGTTTGCTTGTAGGTGTTGCCGCCAAAAATCAACACAACTATGTGTATGTTGTTGATTATAAAAAATTAACAGGACTGAAAACATCGCAGATCAACAATGCAAATGTTGTTTCTTATCTCGATGCATTAAAGGCCAATGCCATCGCAATGGTTGAAATTCCATTCCCGGCCACTATGGTAAAAGTAACTCCAAAAGGAAAATATTTCATTGCAGTAGGTGATAATACTTCCGTTTTCGACTTTTCGAAAGTTAAAGATGCCATGACCAACAAGACCTTTATTGCTGACCGTGCCGCTGGTGGTATTCCAATCATTGATGCGCAGGGTGTTGAGCATGGTACGATCAACCTTGGAAACGGCGTTGTGGATGTGGCCTTCGAATATCGTCCGAACGTTGCTTACGCTTCTGCTTTCGATGACAAAAAAATTGTTCGCTGGAATTATGAAACCATGAAAAAAGAGGGTGAGCTTACCCTGGATTTCAAACCGGGACAGTTGATGGTTCCGCAGGGAATGAGCGAGCAGCCGCATTCCAATTACCTGACCGTTGTTGACAAAGAAGGCTTGTATGACAACTTCGTCAGTACGGGACCCATCAGGCCCAGTTTCCAGCATCTGATAGATATTTCGTCGGATGATATGGCCGATCTTTATACCATGAGCTTGCCTCAGTGTAACCTGTACGGCTCGGTGGCCGTGCTTCGCACAACCATCAAGCCGATCATCCGGTATCCCACCGGGACCAACACACGTACCGGAGAAACATCGCGTTATAAAACCGTTGCAGGGAAAGAAAAAGTGGAACGTCTCGGTAACCGTGTTCACATATTCGGTACGCTGATCCGTTCGCACATCACACCCGAGATCGTTGAAGTCAATGAAGGCGATATTGTTACCTTCCACCTCACCAACCTTGAGCTTGCCGAAGACGAAACCCACGGCTTCACCATTGACACGTATGGTAAACATGGTAGTTTTGAGCCGGGTAAAACCGCTTCGCTGACCTTTGTCGCTGACCGCCCGGGCGCTTTTCCTTATTATTGTACTGAATTCTGCTCGGCCCTCCACCTTGAAATGGAAGGTATCCTGATGATCAAGCCCAAAGGATACAAAGCAAAAGCCGGGGAAAGCGAAATTAAGCTCACCGAAGAACAACTGGCCGAATACAAGAAAAATTACGAAGCCAAGCTGGAAGTTATCTCACAAACCCAGGACATCATCAACAGTGTTGTTACCTGGCTGAAAGACAACAATTACCAGGATTATCCTTATGTTAAGGCGCTTGTTGAAGATGCTGTTGACCAGTTGAACAAAGCCGCCAAGGCAAAAGAGAATTACGAAAAATATGCCAACGAAGGAAAATGGAAAGATGCTTTCCTGTGGACCGAACAATACTGGCAATATCAGGTAAAAGCTGCCGATGTTGGGTTGCGTGCTAAAAAACTTTTACAAGAAAAACTTGAAGAAGGAAAGTAATTTTAATAATCCGGGTTTTAAAACTTTAACAGATGAATATCATGAAAAACATAAAGCAATATATAAGCCTAATTCTAATTGCTGCCTTCTTCGGCTCCACACTGATCTTTACAGGCTGTGGAGGTGAAAAAAAGAAAGGCACAGAGGAGGAAATAGGCGCGCCAAGAGGAAAAGAATCTTTTGGCGATGTAACAAAACGCAGGGGGCTGAACTCCGAAGACGTGCTTGCAGCAGTAAAAACATATACCCCCGATCATATCAGCGACGAATATGTCGCACTCAACTCGGGCGGACAGGAAGGCAACATGCCGACTTATCTTGTGCCGTCCATGCGTCTGGTAAAATATACACCGACATCAACACGCCAGCCTTATATCGGTTACGGCTACAGTGTTGAAACACGTAAACTGATGGCTAAAGGATTTATTGACGGCCAGGAGATCCTCTGGGGTGATACACACCACCCGGGCTTCTCCGAAACCGACGGCGATTACGACGGCAAATGGGCTGCCATCAATGATAAGGCAAACCCACGGATTTACATTATTGATCTTAAAGACTGGGAACTGAAACAGGTTATTCAAAACCCGATCTTCAGAAGCGACCACGGCGGATGTTTCTTTACGCCCAACTCTGAATATATTCTTGAAGCATCCCAGTACCCGGCCCCGTTTGATCGCAAATACTATCCGCTGAATGATGTTAATTTCCGTAAATACTGGAGAGGCGGGCTGACCTACTGGAAATTTGACAACGAAAAGGGTCGCGTTGATGAGAAGAATTCATTTACCATTGAATTTCCACCCTACACGCAGGACCTTTCCGATGCCGGCAAACTTGACAGTTACGGCTGGTCGTTTACCAACTCATTCTGTACGGAAATGTATATCGGAGGCATCGAAAAAGGACGCCCGCCTTTCGAAGCCGGCTGTTCTTCAAGGGATGTTGACTATATGCATGTGGTAAACTGGAAAAAAGCTGAAAAACTTATCCAACAGGGAAAATACAAAATTGTCAACGGACACAAAGTGATCCCCATAAAAACCGCTGTTGACAATAATATCCTTTTTCTCATCCCCGAGCCAAAATCACCGCACGGCGTAGATGTTGACCCGACAGGCAAATACATCATCGTCGCCGGTAAACTGGATTCACATGCATGGGTTTACTCGTTCGAGAAAATCATGAAAGCCATTAAAGAAAAGAATTTCGAGGGAAAAGATGATTATGGCATTCCGATCATTGCGCTTGAAACCGCCCTTCACGGCAGCCTCGAAGTCGGACTCGGGCCCCTGCACAACCAGTTTGATGATGAACCGGGTATCGTTTACACTTCGGTTTATGTGGACTCATGGACAACAAAATGGGACTATATCAACCTGAAAGTACTTGACCATGTTTCTTCAAACTACAACATCGGCCACCTGGTATCGGCCCACGGAGACACCGAACATCCGCGCGGAAAATACCTGATCGAACTGGATAAACTGTCCATTGACCGCTTCAACCCTGTGGGTCCGTTACATCCCCAAAATCACCAGTTGATTGACATTGACGGACCAAAGATGAAAATAATATATGACATGCCTTTGCCCATGGGCGAGCCCCATTATACTGCCATGATGGATGCCAAGGGACTTTACCATCCCATTGATGTTTATCCTGTTGGAACCGACATCACAACCAACAATATTTCGAAGTATGCAACAGCGGCGGGAAAAGAATCCGTAAACCGGAAAGGGAAAGTCGTTGAAGTCTTCGGTACCATCAACAACGGGAAAGTAACGCCGGAAAACCTGAATGTTAACCAGGGGGAAACAGTGATCATCCACCTGACTAACCTGGGGCAAACCAAGACCGACCATTATGTTTACGAGATCGCTTCTTACGACCAGCAATATCACTGGCGTCCCGGCGAAACGGCAAGTCTGGAGTTCGTGGCTGAAAAAGCCGGTATGTTCCCGTTGATGCTTGATCACATCAACAACCCGGCAGGAAGACAATTACAGGGTTATCTTGTCGTTAATTTCAAAGCTGCGGCCGAAAAGGCAAGGTTGCTCGCTTTCTCCAAACGGATTCAGAAAGACAACGAAATGCAGAAATTCAAACCTTCGGCAATTGAGTTGAAAAACCTGCTCCCCGGCGAGATGGAGTTCCTGAATTACGGCTGTACGGCCTGCCACATGTTTGGCAAAGAACTTAACGGACCTGACCTGCTCATGGTTGACAAACGCAGAAGTGATGAATGGCTGAAGTCGTGGATCACCAATCCCCAAAAGCATTATGGAGAAGCCGACATTGAGGCAATGCGCCAGAAATATAAACTGGCAATGCCCGACCAGAATGTTTCGGACAAAGACGCTGATCTGATCATCAAATATCTGAAAGCGAAAACCGAAGCATTTATGAAACAACAGCAATAACCGGCCTGATAAGTTTTTATTAAAAAGCGGGACAGGAGAATACCCTGTCCCCTCTTTTTTTAATTTTGCACAAAATTTTAAAAATACAACCTTATGAAAAAAATTCTTTTTATTGTCGTAATGCTCGCAGCAGGTAGTTTTATACTATCAAGCTGCAGCGGTGGCAGCGGAGCAAAAAGTTCAAAAACCGAGACTTCGGAAAATGCCAATAAACAACTCACCGTTAACATCGAGAACGGAGAAGCGGTTTATAAAAAAGTCTGCATTGCCTGTCACATGACCGGCGTTGCCGGTGCACCTGCACTTAATAACAAAGAGAGATGGAGTGTAATTGCCAAAAAAGGAATGAAAAAACTCCATCATGATGCCATCAACGGCTATACAGGAGATTATGGCGTTATGCCGCCCAAAGGAACCTGTATGGATTGCTCCGATCAGGACCTGTATGATGCAATCGGATACATGCTGAAAGAAGCTGGTTTCACTGCAAGCGCAGATTAATCCGGATAATCAGCAAATCTGGTGGTCATTCGGATTATACGTTTTTAAAACCAAACCAAATGAACAACAAAACACTTTCTTATCGTACGCTTGCCGGAATAGCTGCCATACTGATCATCGTATTGTATTTTGTTCCGGTATGGTGGGTTGCGCTTCAAAGTATCCAGTATCCCAAATCAATGTACCCTCGCGGAATCAGGATTGATTTCAGGTACAACGGGGTTTACAACGGGTGCAAAGGACAAAAAGAGCGTGAAGAACTTGCGTCCGACCAGCAAAGCGCCGACTGTCTGAGGGAGATGAATGCCATTAACCACTTTATCGGCATGTATCATATTGTACAGGGTATGAACCGGGATAAAAGCCGTCAGTATCCGATCTATTATGTGTTTGACACAAAAAAAGATGAAAACGGCAATGAGATTCTAAACCCGGAAACCGGTAAACCCATCGAGGTTAACGTAACGCCGAAAGCCCTTATCGTTCTGGATTACATCATGAGGTCAACGCCTTATCTTTTTTCCGTTTTTGTATTACTGGTACTGGTATTCATATTTACACCCAAAAAGAACAACTGGTTGCTGGCCATTATTCCCGCTTTGCTCCCCTTTTATTTTCTGATCATTTACGCATTCTATCTGGGGTGGTACGGCCACCGGCTTACGATGCACGGAGGAGGGGCATTCAGGGGCATCAAACCTTTCATGCCGACGGTTTTCGGTGAAGGTAAGGTAGCCCAGTTTACCACATCTTCTTATCCGTATTATGGGTTTTTCATAGCGTTAGCGATTTTTGCTTTACTGGTTATTGCCGTTTTACTGAAACGCAAAAGCCTGAAAGAATCAAAATCATAACCTAATTACAGGCTGAAATGGAACGGACAAAAAGGTTTATAAAGAAGTTTATAAACGGGAAACTTTTTGTTCGTTCCGTTTTCTCTTTACAGGCATTGATCGTTCTTTTTGCTTCGCCGGTTTTTTTGTCGCCGTTTGTTTCTTATTCGCAGGACGAAGTACCCGGTAATTATTTCAAATTACAACCACCCCCTCCTACCGCCGACACCGTTGATCTACAGCCGATGATTGATGCGGCCAAACCCGGCGACACCTTAACCCTGATGCCGCTTGTTTATTCAGCCCCTGTTGTGATTGCCGTTAACGGGCTGGTAATTGACGGCCACGGGAAGGCTGCCATTGATGGCATGGGTATCGGATCGGTAATTACAATTGAAGCCGATAGTGTACAGATTTTGAACTGCATCATCAGGAACTCCGGCGGGCGTCATGATAAAATCAATGCCGGGGTAACGGTGAAAGGTGATTATAACCGGATTGAAAATTGCAGAATCAAGGAGTGCCTCTTTGGTATTGATGTCTTTAAGTCGCAACATAACGAGATCATTCATAACGAAATTTCTTCGTTGCTCCAACGTTCAAGAGCTTTAAAAGGTGACGCCATCCGTTTTTGGTGGTCGCAGTTTAACCACGTGATAGGCAACTACTGGCACGACAGCCGCGACATGGTGGTCTGGTACTCGGCACAAAACCTTTTCCGGTATAACAAAGGCATCGGCAATCGTTATGGCATTCATTTTATGTATTCGCACAACAACCGCATACAGAACAACACATTGATCAATAACTCCGTAGGCGTTTTCCTGATGTACAGCGAACGGACAATCATGACGGGTAATTACATCATGGGGAATCACCGGGGTAGCGGTATGTGCCTCGGCATGAAAGAGACTTCTTCCAACCAGATACTGAACAACCGGTTCATTTATTCCACCGAAGGAATTCATGTGGATGTTTCACCGTATGTTCCCGAGCAGATCAATACCATCGAACACAATGAAATTGCCTTTTGCGGGACAGCCATCCATTTCAACACAAACCAGGAAGGGAATCTCTTTAAAAACAATTATTTTCACAATAACCTCTCCCAGGTTTCGGTTGAGACAACTACCGCCAGGTTCAACAAATGGGATAATAATTACTGGGATGATTACCAGGGATTCGATAAAAACCACGATAATATCGGCGACTTCCCTTACAAGCTGTATTCTTACGTGGAACACTTGTGGGATTTCGACAAGAACGTGAAGTTTTTTTACGGGGCACCTATCCTTGCCGTTCTGGATTTTCTGGAACGCCTCGCCCCTTTTTCCAAACCAAAATTCATCCTCGAAGATAAAAAACCCATTTACATCTGGAAGGAAGAAATAAATACGGTGGAGTAATTGCTGTCTTTCATTATTTTTGTATTTTTAACATCATGAAAAAGCAGGCGCTCACCATCGGTTTACTTGCCTTGTTTCTAACCATGCTGTATTTGCCGGATTATCCGCTGTTGAGCTACTATCTGGCACAGCAACGGCTGACCATCTCCAGTTCCGATCTGACACCCGAAAGCGTTAACACCCTGATCGGTGACATTCGTTATTTGCAGGCGCTGGCCGAAAGGACAACCGATTGTTGCGACAAAACGAATAAAACACCGGCACCTCCTCCGAAAACACAAAACCAAACCATTAATGTGGTTTACCTGCTCATTATCAATTCAGTTTCTCAAACAGAAAATTCCACGCAAATAAATTTTTCACCCTATCAATTCACCATCAGGGATTGTTTCATCCTGCCCGACAACCCGCCTCCCAAATCATAATTTATACTTCTTTTCTTATTTGTACTTAATCCCATAACATTGATTTAAATTAGGTTTATGCATTGCGTATTGTTGGTTTTATTGCGCATCATAGCGGTTTGAGTGCAATTAAGGAGTATGCCTGTTGACGGGGTTTGTCATGCAGGCATTCCGGGCCCGGGTGTTTTTTTAATTTTATTTAACTTCTGTAATTCCTCACTCAACATCCGGAGCTTTTCCGTCAGCAGGCATTTTTGAGTTTTTTAGATAAACAAATTTTTCTCGTTGAACCACTGTGTCTCCTTTGTGGCGCTTTGTGTATTAGCCGGCACACGGAGAGGACGCACAGTAAACAACAGAAGTACACAAAGAGAAAATCAGATAACATTATTCCGAATTCACATCAAATGAAAAACGATGGATCAAAATAACTTAAAACTAAAAATTATTGTTCTGTTTTTAATCATGATCGTCCCCGCACCGCTGTCTGCACAGGCTCCCGATACCCTTTCGCTGGAGGAGATACTGATCAAAGGAACGGCAAATGACAAATTGTTGCAGACAAACATTTCTGCCGAGACCATCAAGCTACAGGACGTGCACGATGTGGGTGAAATGTTTAAAACCCAACCCGGAATAGGTATTGTCAAACGCGGCAATTATGCCATGGAACCCGTGATCAGAGGGTTTAAATACGGAGAGATCAACATACAGATTGACGGCGGGACTAAAACTTCCAATGCCTGTCCCAACAGGATGGACCCGGCCATATCGCAGGTATCCCCCGAAGAAGTTGAAAAGGCCGAAGTAATCAAAGGGCCGTATCAGGTCCGGTTTGGCCCGTCTCTCGGTGGAACGATCAACGTGGTAACAGAAAACCCCGAAAAAACAGATCATTTCAAAGTAAAAGGAAGCGCGGGAGGCGGGTACATGTCAAATGGAAACAATTTTTACGGGCAGGCTGATCTTCAACTGTTAAGCAAGGATTTCGATGTTTCGTTGCATGCCGATTATAAAAACTTTGGCAATTATAAAAGCGGAAACGGGACAACCATACCGTCTTCTTATTCGAGATTCGGTTATTCGGTTAAACTGGGAAATAATCACGGTAAAAACAAGCAAAACCGGATTCAGTTAACCTTGCGGCAGGGTTACGCCAAAAACATTTTGTATGCGGGTTTACCCATGGACGCCGATAAGGACAACAGCACGCTGGCTTACGTGGATTACATGGCACGGGACGTTTCTGATCTTATTTTCCTGTTGAAAGCAAAAATATTTGCCTCTTATGTTGATCATGAAATGTCAACCCGTAAAAGGCCCAGTTGGAATTATACCGAAGCCGTGGCTCCGGTTACCTCCAGATCCTTCGGGGGAAGATTTGAGTTCGGGCTGAAACCCAGCGGAAAGCTCGTCGGTTTTGCGGGTATGGATTTCAACTATACAAACAAGGACGGGCAACGCAACCGGCTGGTTAAAATAAACGGTTGCACAGGTGACACCTTACCCGTACCTAAACATTTCGTTGATCTCATCTGGCAGGATTCAAAGATCAGCGATATGGGAATTTTTTATGAAAACAAATACCAGATCACTTCCCGGCTTTTGTGGGTTGCCGGTATCCGGTTCGACTTTGTAGGCTATGCCATTGACAATCCCGCCCCTGATTTTAAAGAGCTTTACAATAATGATATACAACCTGACGAGGATTACAATATTTCCGTAAACACTTCACTCACATGGCAATTCAATCCGGGTTTTTACCTGCAATGGGCTATGGGGCGGGGCGTTCGTTCAGCCGGCCTTTCAGAAAAGTTTATCAATCATTTGTCTATCGGAGAAGATGCCTACGAATACGTGGGGAATCCCCATCTGAAGCCGGAAGTCAATTATCAGACTGATTTCATTGTTAACAAAAAATGGGAAACTGTCCGAATTTATGTCGATGTGTTTTATTCGTTTCTTGACAATTACATCTCGGCTTACGTGGACACGACGCTAAAGAAAAAATTCATGCCCTGCAAGCCGCCTCCGAACGCCAAAAGGTTCACCAATATAAAAAATGCCATGATGACGGGATTTGAAGCAGGCATAGATGTCTTTTTCGCAAAATATTTCAGGTACTCACTCAGTGGTGGATATACTTACGCACAAAACATATCCCGGGAAGAACCGCTGCCCGAGATACCTCCTTTTACCGTCAATACTTTACTTGGTTATAATTCGCAAAAAGTAATGGCAGAGGTCAGGATACGTTTTTCAGCAGCACAAAACAGGATATCAGCCGGTTTTTCGGAAACCGCAACACCAGGCTTTACCGTGGTGGATTTGGCGGGTTCCTATGTTCCTGTGCAATGGTTTGAGATCAGGGCATCCGTAACCAACCTGTTAAACCGGAATTATGTGGAACATCTGAGCAGAGCCTATAAAAATATGGGACCGGAAACAGGAAGCCTATATTATGAGCCGGGTATCAGTTTCAATATCGGTGTTACGGTTAAGTTTTAAATGAGACGCCGGCAGGTTTAATAAAATATTTAAATTTGAATCCTATTCCAAACCAGAAAAAATGAATCAGTCGGGAAACAATTTGAACAGGCGGCAATTTATCAAATCCGGCGCCATTGCCGTTGGAGCTTTGGCTGCGGTGGGGGCCGGAGTCGGTTATTTACAAAAAGTAACTGCCGAAGCCCGCATCAACCAGGATTTTCTCAGACCGCCGGGAGCCGTTGATGAGTCCGATTTCATTTACGGGTGCATCAAATGCGGGCTTTGCGTGCAGATTTGTCCCGTTCAGGCAATCAGGCTCGCCGGCATTAAAGAAGGCCTGGCTTACGGGACAGCATATATTGATGTGAGGGCGCAGGCATGCGATTTCTCATGTGATTCGCTGCAATGCGTTGAAACCTGCCCTACGGCAGCTCTTTATTTTAAGCAGTTTAAGGAAGCCGGGGAAAAGGCTATTGCCGAATATGACAAACTGCACGGCCAGGATAAAGATTACAATCCCTTCCCGGTACAGATAGAGGCAATGAAAAGGATTGTCAGAATGGGTGTCGCCAGGATCAACGAATCCACCTGCCTGGCATTCCTCGGAAAAGGATTCAAAGGGACGCCGCGCGGCAAGGATTTTAAAGGGATCAACCGTTCACCCTATACCGGAGAGCCGAAGGCAACGCCTTTAAAAGATAAAGTTTACGATGAGAAGATATGCAACCTTTGTGTGAAAGAATGTCCGATAGGCGAAACAGCCATCATCATGGAGGACAATACATCAAAGGGAGGCAGGATAGTTCCGAAGGTACTGGGAGGATGTACCGGATGTGGTGTATGCGTAATGGTTTGTCCTACTGAAGGACCCAGCATTATTGTTGAACCGATAAAATCTTAATGGCTATGTTCGGAAAGAAAAACAAAACTCCTCTGCCTCCCAAGAGTAAAGAAGAAATGCCATTTGCCAAAATGGGATTAAGCCTTAAAGAATGGCGCAACAATCATGTTAACAAGCACAAATGGAGAACGATCCGCTGGAGTGTCCTCATCGGCATGAACCTGCTTTTCATCATTTCGATCACGCTTGATCTTGCCCTGCTCGAAGGTTCACTGAGCGGTTCACGTTTGCTGGGCTTTTATTTAATGGACCCGTATAATACATTCCAGGTATTGGTAATTTCGTTCGTGACAGGCCACTGGAAATATCTGACCATGAATTTTGTCATAGGTTTTTTCACTATTTTCCTGTTTTATTTTTTTGCAGGCGGCCGCTCATATTGTTCCTGGATATGTCCCTATCATTTTCTTGCGGAATGGGGTGAAAAACTGCATGATTATCTTGTCAAAAAGAAAAAGATCAAAGAGCATTCGTTCAATATTTACCTCCGGTTTGTTTTTTGGGGCGGTTTTCTGGTTCTGGCCCTGTTCACAAAAAATATTGTTTTCGAAGACCTGAATCCGATAGGCATTTTATCAAGGGCCATGATTTACGGGCCGGGGCTCATATTGTTGTGGATTCTGGCGTTACTCGTTTTTGAGATCGTTTACAGTAAAAGGTTCTGGTGTCGTTATGTTTGTCCGGTCGGAGCCACCTGGAGCCTGGTGGGAAAAGGAACGCCGCTTGCCATCAGGTTTGATCTGGACAAATGTGCACATTGCCTCGACTGCCAACAGGTATGCCTCGTTCCCCACGAACTGTGGTTTGTGAAAAAAGGAACTGCCACACACGACGTCCATCATGCAGGTTCCGATTGTACAAGGTGCGGATTATGTGTGGATGTGTGCCCGGGAAATGCATTAAGTTACACCATTAAAGGATGGGAAAAGATTTTATGACAGATAGCGGAAAAGACGTATTGATCAATGCCCGGGGGCTTACCAAAGCATTTAACAAAACGGAAGTCCTTCGCGACTTGTCTGTCGAATGGTCGGCAGGTGAACGGATTGCCCTGATCGGACAAAACGGTGCCGGTAAAACCACACTGATCAGGTGTATCCTCGGTCAATATACTTATGACGGGACACTTGAGATATTAAACCGCAATCCGCGAAGGGAAAGAGTGGAAATTTTAAAAGAAGTGGGATTTGTTCCGCAAATCCCGCCGCCGCTCAAAATTACCGTGAAGGAAATGCTGAACTTTTTTTCGGAACTCAGCCACATCCCGAAACAACATTTTGTTGACATTGCCGAAAAGCTGGGCCTCCAGATCGGGAACAGCTTGTCAAAACCTTTTGTTGCCTTGTCCGGGGGTATGAAACAAAAACTGCTGGTTTCATTTGCCCTGGGGAAAAAACCAAAAATCCTTCTGATGGATGAACCTTCTGCCAATCTCGACCCGTCGGCCCGCGAAATATTTTTTGACTTCCTTGGAAGTTACAATGAAGAAGCATTGCTGGTGCTCAGCAGTCACCGGATGGCTGAAATATCGGGGCTTGTAAACCGGGTGGTTGAAATGGATTTCGGAGAAATTGTAGTGGATAAAACCCTTTAAAATATTTTATCATGAAAAAGTTATTCTTTACCCTTGTTACCTTGATCTTGTTTTCGTGCAGCCACGAAACGGACTACGGGCCGCGCAAAATAAACTACGACCGTGATGTTTGTACCCAGTGCCTGATGGGTATTGCCGATCAGCAATATGCCGTCCAGGCGATCAACAACAATGGAGAGGTGCTCTGGTTCGACGACATTGGTTGTCTGAACAAATATATGAAAGGAGAAAAATGGAAGAAATTTACCGAAGGGGGAAAAGTACAAATCTGGGTAGGTGATGCCGGCCATAAAGGAAAATGGCTGGATGCCGAAAAAGCATATTACCGTTACGGAGACCATACCCCGATGGGATACGGTTACGGTGCGGTAGAGAACCCGGGGGACTCAACCTATACCTTTCAGCAGGCACGTCAACGGATTGATGAAGGCAAAACCATGCGCGAAGGATTTCTCAAAGAGAATAAAATGATGGGGAAAGGGGGAAATGAATAGTGAGTGGTGAATGGTGATTAGTGATTAGTGAGTGGTGAATGGTGAATGGTGAATGGTGAGTGGTGAGTGGTAAAAGTTGCGGGATGCGAGGTACGGAATACTGGATTAATCACCCGAAGTAATAGAATAATAAGCAGCCAATGGATTTATCCTCCGGCGATTAGAAAATGAAATTTATGACAAAACAAGGATTTCTGGCCATATTGAGACTGGATTTGAACCAAAGCCTGCGCACAAAGGGTTTCTGGATCTACAGCTTGCTGTTTGGCGGGTTTGTGGCTTATATGTTTATTTCGGGAATTACAGAATCGCAGATCATCGGGTTTGTGGGTTTGGGGAGATTGCTGGTCACTTTTATGCAGGTGTGCATGGTCATCATTCCCATTTATGTGCTCATCACCGTAGTGCGTTCCATTGTGGGCGACAAGGAAAATAACGTCATGGAATACATGCTCTCGTTGCCTGTTTCATTCAGCAGTTTTTACTGGGGTAAATTTTTTGCCAAATTCATTGTGATTTATATCCCGTTGCTGGTGGCTTTCTTCGGGGCCGTTATCTGGGGGATGATCATTTCACTGGATGTTCCCTGGAACCTGTTCTGGCTTTACAGCTCTCTGCTCGCAGCCATGGTATTTTGCTTTCTCGGTATCGGTATGTTCATTTCGGTTTATACACGTTCACAGGAATTTGCCGTAAGTTCCGCTTTCGTTATCTGGCTGATTCTTGTGGCTTTTCTTGACCTTCTGCTCATGGGCATGATGCTGAAGTTGAGGATCAATCCCGATGCAGTCATCGGAGTGGGTATGCTGAACCCGTTGCAGGTTTTCAGAGTAGGTGTGCTTGTGTTGTTCGATCCCAAGCTGACAACCATGGGGCCCGCCGCTTATTATATCCTGGATACGGTAAGCCGTGGCGTTTTTATTGCTTTTGCCATTATCTACCCCACGCTGCTGGGCTATCTTTTTGCCTGGCTCGGAAATAAACGATTTAAAAACAGGGATGTGATTTAGGGGGAAGAAGAGAAAGGGGCAGGGATGCTGGAAAATGGTTAATGGTACAGATTTTTAATGATTTGTGAATGACAATTAGTGATTTGAAAACTGTGAACCGGGATGATGGAATATTGGGATGGCAGATGTTGGATAGACGGAAGAATGAATCCCCTCCGAAAAGTAAATATCTTTAATTCGCAATAAATGGATTTAACCATGCTGAACAGGATAAAAATCATTACCCCCGGAGTGTTGTTTGCCAGCTTCATTGCTTTTTATGCATGTAGCCATTCCGGAGGAGGCGCCAAAGAAAAGCAGTCAGCCTATCCGGTAACGCCCGATTCATCAGGTTATCTGAAACTGGTGAATTATTTAAGTGAGGAAGAAATAGATTCTGTTGTTGAGATCAAAACCACATTAAAAAACGGAAATAAAAGAAAGAAAGGCCTCATCCCTGTCCCACAGGATGGGGATGATTTCCGCAATGCAGAACTCGACAGGGTTTACTGGAATAATGTCAGCGTGGTCGAAGGCGACTTCCGGGGGGCAAGTATGCGCACAGCCAACTGCAAAAACAGTATTTTTAACTATTCCGATTTCAGGGTTGCCGATCTCAGATGGACATGGTTCGACCATTCTCAACTGAGGAACTGCCGGTTCAGCCAGGCAAAACTTTTTCATGTCCATGTGAATGAAGCCATTCTTGAAGGAAGTGATTTCAGGGGAGCAAATATGTTCGGCATGGAAGGGCACCGGACAAACATGCGGAATTGCGACCTCACCCATGTGCTGTTGAAAGATGCCGAGTTCACTTATTCCGATTTTACCCTCGCGCTGGCGGTCAATGCACGTTTGATACGGGCTGTATTGAGTCATTCCCGTTTCGATTCCTCAAATTTCAGTTACTGCGATTTTACCGGCGCCCGCCTCGAAGGGGCAAGTTTCCTGAATGCAAACCTGGAAAACTCTAATTTTCAGGGATCTCATTTGCAGGAAGCTGATTTTTCGGGAGCAAACCTGAAAGGGTGTTCTTTTTACGGGGCAAGGATGGAAAACACTCAATTCAAAAATGCACTGAACATTCCGAAACACATCAAAAAGCTGATAAAAGATGATAAAGTTTCCGGAACAATCCCGACACAGGTGAAGTAGCATCAGCGTGTAAAATAATGAAAATAAAAGAATTAAAAATCAAATTATGATCCGGTATCTGCTGCTTTTTATTTTTCTTCCGGCAATCACAGCGCAATCGTTTGCTTTCGCACCCGCAAACGGCCGCAAAAATGATACCGTGAACTACCGGATTGATACCCTGAAAAGCAAAATTTTCTGGAAATGTGATGTGCACCACGGATATGTACTCATCAAAGAGGGGTGGTTGAAAACAGTTGGTCATTCAATTGTTTCCGGAGAGATCACCGTTAAAATGGACAGTATTGTTGACCTTGACATTGACTACGCGTTGATGAAAGGAACATTAGAGAATGTACTGCGATCAGATGTGTTTTTTGATGTGAAGAACTTTCCCGAAGCAAAATTCCGGGTTGCACATACAGAGAAACTGTCCGATACCTCTTTTCAAATTACGGGCGATCTGAATATCAGGGGAATTGACAACTGTATTATTTTCAACACCACAACGGAAACCGGGAGGGATTCCCTCATTATAAAATCGGAAGAGTTTACCATCAATCGCCTGAACTGGGGAATAACAGCCTATTCAGCGCATGTGGTAAACAGTGATGACAGCTTTGTTGTCAGCGACGGAATTGATTTCACGTTCGTTCTGGTAGGATACAGGGTGGATTAACCCAAAATTGTCATTTAAAATGAGCTTTTATGACTTTCATTCGATAATAATGACTTTCATTTTATTAAAAAAGAGTTTGCTACAATGACAATTCGCATAAGAAAATCTAAATTCCGAGGCCTCGGAATAAGATTTTCTAACGCGGGGTTAACCCACCTGCCCGACTGTCCCGAGTCCCGAGGCCTCGGGATCAGGCGGGGATACTCCCCACATCCCAACGCATTTGTCATTAGTTCATACTTCCTAATGACAAATCTGGGTTAACAAAAAGTATCTATGGATTTTGTTCTTTTATTTCGGTCTCACAGGAGGTATCTACCCGGTTTGTCATATCATAATCCGGGCCTTATTTCCCGGGGCTTTCTCCTTGGGGGGACACAACGATGGGGGAACAATAAGTTCCAGTGTTTCAGGCATGGAAGCTTTAAGCGGCAGGGCGGATGGAGGATTATAGCGAAAACTTCAAATAAAGGGTGGGCGTAAAGGGAATGGCCTCGGCATATATGTTGATGCTGTTGGTCTGGCTGGCGGGGATGCGTTCAAAATTTGTGTATTTGATATTTTCGGTATTCAGCACATTGAGGACAGAAAGCCCCACTTCTCCGACCACCTTCCGGTTCAGGAACTTGTAAATAAAGGAAACGTCCCACCGGTTGTAAGTCAGGTTGGCATCCCTGTCATAGGGATAAGGCGCAAAAGGGAATCCGGAGCCATACACATAATTTGTCGAAAAGTAAAACGGATCGAAGTTGAGCATCAGTGCCGCTTTCAGCTCTTGCCGCTGATCCTGGGGAGCACGGTGGTAACTGTCATCAGGCAATGCGGGAAAACGTTCCTCGGTTTTGCCGAGTGAATATGAGACCCATGCCGAATGTCCTTTGAAGTCTTTCTGGAGGAAAACATCAACGCCGTACATCCGGCTGTCACCGGAAAGGATACCCTGCCACTGGTATTTTTGTGAGAAAAAATAACGGGTAATTCCGTAAACCCGCTTATAATAAGGTTCCAGGCTGAAAGTCCACCCTCTTTGATGCAACGACAGCCCCAGAACAAAATGAGAAGCCGTAAGCACGGGGACGTCGTCATTGTTGCTTATTGCCCAGATATACCGGTAGTTCCCCATTTCGTCAACCACCGAACTCTTGGTGATGTATTGATGGTAAATCCCCCAGGCTGCATTGAACTTCCAGTACCTGCCCATATTGACCGAAAGGGAAAGACGCGGATCAGCATATAATTTTTTCAGGTTAAAAGCATAAGTGAAACGGATACCCGGCTTAAATATCACCCTCTTTCCGAGGGCCATATAATCCTGTACCGATACAAAAAAACGCTGTGCAAACGATTCGATGTTTACGCTTCTCACATTAAAAGTATCTTCCCTCAACTCCACATGATTATAAACAAACCCCTCATTGGTTTCGAGGATGTGGTATTTGCCGAGGGCAAAACGGTTATCGTTTCTTATGCTTGTTTCGGCAATCTGGTTTTTTGTCTTTTTGTCTGCAATTTGATAGATATAATTGACCTTCCGGTGTTTCAACTTAAAATCATCATCATAATTACTGCTCAATTGTGAAAAACTCACCCTGAAATTACTGGTATTCCCGTTCTTCCAGGTTTTTCCGTAATAAGCCGATCCCCCCGTCTGGGTATTCACTTCCAGGGTGTTCTTCAGGATAATCCATTTATCTACCGGTTGGTCAATATTGTATGAAAACTTGTCATCCCCCCCATATAAACTGATGTAAAACAGATCGTTGTCACTGATATTATAGGAGTATTTGACGTTAATATCCCTGAACCGGTAATCAGGAACAATGTTCACATCAATGTCGTTGGAAGTATCGGCATCATTATTCCTTTGGATCAGCCCGTTCATATCGGAAGGATTATAAAGGTTGTAGTAAGTATGCCGGAAAGCAATCACCAGTGAGCTTTTTTTAAACAAGGGAATCTCAATCTCCATATTCAATGTCATATTGTTGATCATAAATGTGAATGAAGGTTTTTGCGTATTTCCGTTTTTCCCTGTCACATTGACCACACCGCCTACACGCTGGCCGAATTCAACACCATAACCCCCTTTGTGTACCTCGATATCTTTCGCCATGATGGGATTAAAGGAGCTGATATTGTCATTGAAGTTTTTCAGTCCGTAAATTGTAAAGCCGTCGAACAACACCTGGCTCTGCCCGGCATAACTACCCCAGATGATCAGGTCGTTGGTTTGTTCGCCGGCAGCCGTGATACCCGGCATCAACCGCAAAAGGTTAAAAATGGAATTATCGCCGAATCCCGGCAGAAAAAAAGCAATCTTCTGGTTCATTTTCATCAAACCGGGCTTGTTACCTATTTGTGTTGACATTTCAACAGGGTGATCGGTGATCACGATTTCTTTTAATCCCACACTGGCAGGCATGAGTTTGATATGCAGGCCTGTTGCAGCGCTTAAAACAGTGTCCAGAATGTAATAACCCAGATGGGTGGCCTGTATCGAAAAAAGACTGTCGCTTTTTGATGAATGCATAAAACTGCCCTGCATGTCGGTCGCCAGGGTCCTGCCGTTAATGGTAATGTGGGAATACGGAAGGGGCTCATAGGTAACCGCATCAATGATCTGTCCTGACAAATAATACTCTGTTTTTTTCTTTTCCGGCTTGAGGTTGTAAATTACAAAAACGTCATCAGTTTTTTCATAACCGAAAGGGAGGCCCGACAAGAGGCGTTTGATGGCATCAGCCGGGGTTTTAAAAGTATCATTCAGGGTGATATTGTATTTGGAGAGCGACTGATCGTCGAAAGAGATGTGCACCTGATAAATGTCCCTGATATCAGCAAGCGCCTTGTTCAAAGGGCGGTCCGATACATTGATTCTGATCTCCTGGCCGTAGCACAAAAAACTTCCAAACAGAAAAAAGAAAATCAATAATTGCCTTATGTGATTCAGTCTCACTGATTGCTGATTATCCGATAACTTCCATCAGCAGTTTTTACATAAGTTATGCCAAAAGGTTTGCAAATAATATTCAAAACTTCTTCAACGGGTTTGTCTTTTGAGAAGAATCCCGTGTAATACAGGTCCATACCCGGTTCTATGCTGATGGAAACGTCATACTGTCTTTCAACTTCTTTTATTACGTCTTCCAGTGGCGCGGCAGTAAAGTTAAACATATTATCTCTCCACGAAATGGCGGTTTCGGGCTGTTTTTCTTTTCTGACAATTATATTTCCGGATTTGTCAACCTCAGCTGTATAGTCAGGGCCCAGGATAACTTCTTCCCTGGTGAGTGAAGTGACTTTAACTTTCCCTGTAAAGCAGGTAACTTTATAGATTTCACCGCGTGAATAAATATTAAAGGTCGTTCCCAGGACGCTGGTTTCTCCCATGGCTGACCGCACACTGAATCTGCTGCCCTTTTCAACCCTGAAAAAACCTTCGCCTTCAAAACTCAAGTTCCTTGAAGCCCACCACCAGAAAGGATGGTATTTCAGGTCGGAACCTGCATTCATTTCCACGACAGAACCATCGGGAAGGGTGACAGCCAGGTGTTTCCCGGCAGGACAGTCAATGCTTGTAGTGTAAAACCGCATGACAGAGAATAAAGCAATTAGAATCAACAAGGCGGCGGCAACTGCCAGCACGGGCCTGAGAGCAAATAACCGGATGGTCCCGGGCTGTGTTTTTTCTTCAGTTCGTGAGGAAATGGCTGCCCACACTTCTTCCTTACTTTTTTCATAAGGTATTTCAACCTTTTTGAAGAAGTCACCGTGATCCGGTTCGGGTTCGATATGTTTGTTATTTAGGTTCATGTTGTTGTCATTGCTTTTCTGAATTCGGCCAGCGCCTTTGTCATTCTTTTTTCAACAGCTTTAATACTGATATTCAGCCGTTGTGCTATTTCGTGGTATTTCAACTCATCCATCCGGCTCATTAAAAATACAACTCTTTGTTTCTCGGGCATGGCAGCAAGTACTCTTTTATACGTTTCCTTTAATTCTTTAAAAACAGCCATGTCTTCCGGTGACCTGCCAGTATTTGTATCACTCTTTATGTTCAACCTGAATTCCATTATAGTTCTTTGTTTCCGGTAGCTGCTGATAAACAAGTCCCGGCTATCTTGTAAAGCAAACCTTTGATCTTGTGTTTTTCCGGGTTGAGTTTTTTTTCCCACAATTTAATGAACGCTTCCTGGACTATGTCGGTTGCCAGTTCTGTGTCTCCTGAACGGTAATAGATGTAATTCCTTACCTCGTCAAAGTACCTCTCGAATATGTCCCTGAACTCAGCCTGTGTCAAAAGAATCGTATTTAATTGATTTATTGTAAAAGTATTTAAAATTCAGGTTCGTTTCAGGTTGTTTAAACCGAGAAATCCCGGAGCCGAAGCTCCGGGGTTTTAGTTTAAGGGTTGTTTATATATTTAGTGAAGGAATATTGTGTAAGTTACACCGTCAATGACTACGGTTGCTATGTTGTCGCATTCTCCGTCACCATAGTCAAGAACCCGTGTTGACAGTCCCTCGGGACGGATTTCTACTGTTCCGGAGACAATGTATTTGCAGCTAAGCTCTACGCGTAACGCGTTTATGATCTCGGTTTCCCAGGTATGGCCGTTTGGCCTGATGCCCGTTGCACTGCCGGTGATCAGGTAAACATCGTCGCGCAATTTACGTGTGTCAACACCTTCGATCCATTCGCGGACACGCGTTGAGTTCCAGCTCAGCGTTCCCCTGTCCAGCGACAGATGGATCACGCCGGTCACGCTGATGTTATAATAGAGATTTCCCTGATCGTTCAATCCCATGTTGGTAACCACCTTTGTACCGTCCACATTGTTGTCGTTCACATAATAGTCTTCAAAATTTGTGGTGATAACGGTACCGGGATGTCTGTAACCGCCTGTAAAAGTTACGATGATCTTCCCCCTGCGGTATTTCAGGTCGTTGCAAAGGCAGTTTTCCTCACCAAAATCAATGGTCAGCACACGCGGCATAACCGTTGTGTCGAGGGTAACCGTGGCACAATCGCCGAGAAAAAGCCAGCCTTCAGTTGATTTCTTGTAACCGTTGCTTGCATAATCGTAAGCCTCGTTGGTGATGTTGGTTACATTGTCATAGACACTCTCTGCAAGTGAGTTGTCTTTCGAGTAGTTTGTGTTACTATCGGTTGCCGGCGTGTTTTCATCCTGTTTATTACAAGATGTAAGAGCAACAGCCAGTCCGATAAATAAAACTGCGAAAAATTTGATTTTTGTTTTCATGATAAAATGTTTTTAAAGTTTTTACACCCATACACCGCACAAGGTTGGGTTTACCCTACTTTTTTTTTAAAAAAATTTTTGAAACCGCACGAACGCAAAGCACGCTATGTGCTTAATCTGCTTTTTGGACAATCCCGCTCATGAAAGTTTTTGCGCTCCCCAGTCTTTCCCCCATCTTAACTGCTGTTTCAAGGTCATATTTTGTGTTTTCCAACAAGTCTTCGTCAATTTGCACTTTATCTTCTTCAAACAGGAGCACAACTGTGGAGCCGCCGAATTTGAAGTAGCCCTTTTCCTGACCTTTTACCACGCTGTCCCCGGAATAAGTCTGAATAATGCTGCCTACCATCGTGGCGCCCACCTCCGCCATAAGCACCTCCCCAAACAGCGGGCTGGATATGGTAACATATTCCCTTTTATTCATGCAAAAGATGTCCGCCATCCTGCGCAA
>JAADID010000193.1 GCA_013151505.1 Chlorobiota bacterium
TTTTTTGCATGATTGTTAAATTTTAATGATTGGAAAAACCATAAATTTAACAAAAATTACCGCCTCCTTTTGGGGGCGGTTTCGTTCAACTTGTAATATAACCACCCTCCAAAACTAAACCATAAATCCCAACGAACCAAATATTTAAGCCGGTTTATCCGTTTTTAAACGACTACAAACGAATGTTAAACGGAAGTAAACGGTTATTAACCGGATAATTGGATTGGGGCGCTGTATGTTTGCATCAGCATTTGTTCTTTTACGTTTTGGATACTTGATTCTGGATACTTGATCCTTGATATTTAAAACGAACTACCAGTATCCAGTATCTAATATCCAGTATCATTTTACGAACAATCTAATTTTTTATGGTTTAACTAATTAATACTTACCACTATGACAACTTTAAGCAATTCAGTACACCTGATCGGACGCCTGGGGATGGACCCCAAATTCTTCGAATTCGACGGCGGAAAAATGAAAGCCACATTCTCGCTCGCTACATCGGACTATTACAAGGATGCCAAAGGCGAGCGCGTGCAGCAAACGCAGTGGCACAACATTGTTTGCTGGGGCAAGACGGCAAAAGTCGCAAACGACTACCTGGCCAAAGGCAAAGAGATCGCCCTGGAAGGCAAGCTGACCAACCGCAGCTATGAGGACAAGGAAGGCAACAAGCATTACATCACCGAGGTAGTGGCCAACCAGATATTGATCCTTGACCGGAAAAATTTTTTATTCCACGCAGAGACGCAGAGGCGCAGAGGAACATTTTAAGCTTTGCGTCTTGGCGTCTTTGCGTGAAAAACATTTCCGGGTAAATTAATTGAGCAAATAACAATGCCACCCCCTCGGGGTTAATTTCAGGTTTTATTGTGGCGCTATAATCATAGTCACCCCTTTGGGGTTAATGAAAAACGGGAGCAATAAATTGATATTAAAAGACTGATTCTACATGTCAAGAACTTTCAAAACAAAAATCCCGAAAGAATGGAAGGATTCTGAAAAAAAATGATAACGATACAAATCCCAAAAGGATGGAAGGATTATAAAAAAATGACAATGATACAAATCCCGAAGGGATGTAACGATTGTAGAAAAACAAAACACGACAAAACCAACCCCGTAGGGGTGATATAAAATATTTAACCTGTTAAAATTTAAAACTATGGCTGGTACATTTTCACAAATTTACATTCAAATTGTCTTTGCTGTCGAAGGCAGAGAGAATCTGTTACGAAAACCCTGGCGTGATGAAGTTTTCAAATACATGTCAGGAATAATCAAGGGTAAAAATCAAAAACCGATCATTGTCAACGGTGTTTCGGATCATGTTCATTTATTTATAGGATTAAAACCATCAATGTCTGTTTCCGATTTGGTCCGCGATGTAAAAAACAACACATCGAATTTCATTAACGACAGAAATTTCTTACGGATAAAATTTTCATGGCAGGAGGGATACGGCGCCTTTTCTTATGGTCATTCGCAAATGAACAGGGTTTACCAATACATTCTCAACCAGGAAAAACATCATAAAAAGAAAACCTTCCGGGAAGAATACCACGAATTTTTACGGAAATTTGAGGTTGAACATGACGAGAAATATTTATTTGAATGGTTTGATTAATGCCACCCCTTCGGGGTTGATATGGTGTTTCGTCCGGGCTCTATAATCATAGTCACCCCTTCGGGGTTGATATGGTGTTTTGTCCGGGTTCTATAATCATGGTCACCCCTTCGGGGTTGATATGGTGTTTCGTCCGGGTTCTATAATCATGGTCACCCCTTCGGGGTTGATATGGTGTTTTGTCCGGGTTCTATAATCATAGTCACCCCTTCGGGGTTAGTAAACCGGTTCACTGGGGTTGGTTGTCTGATTTGAAAAAGTTCAGATGTTTAGTTTGTGCAAGGGTCGCGGCAGGAAAAGTTGCACCACTGCTAACTTACCTGCAGTTGACTGATATAAAACTGGGTTACTCATTAATTTCAATAAAGACCTGATCAAAACGGGATACAACAGATTAAGAATAACCTGTGAGATTCATGCGGCGGCGCGGCGATCGCGGCGAAAAAAAACGTCGCGCTGCTGCATCGTGGCGTGAGACACACTTTGCGTGAAAAGCCCTTACACCAGCAATTCATTACCCGGATAATCCTGAATCCTCTCCCTGATCAGCGACACAAAACCGGCAATATCCTCATCGGTCGTATCCCATGAACACATTAACCTCACCTCATTGGTTTCTGCATCCCAGATATGGAAAAAATATTCTTTCTGCAGTTGAGGGATCAATTCCGGCGGCATGATGCAGAAAACACCGTTGGCATTCACCTCCTGCGTAATGGTCAGTTGCGGGAATTGCGAAAGCTCATCAGACAGTTTTTGAGCCATGTAATTGGCATGAGAAGCATTCTTTTTCCAAAGGTCATCCGTAAGGTACCGGTCAAATTGTGCAGCAATGTAACGCATCTTGGAATGAAGTTGCATACCCTGCTTGCGCAGATATTCAAAATCCCTGGCTTTTTCCTTTCCGAAAAAAACCACGGCCTCGCCAAACATTAAACCGTTCTTGGTACCGCCGAATGACAGTACATCCACTCCGGCATCCACTGTAAAACTTTTAAAGCCGCTGTCCAGTGCCACGGCAGCATTGGCAATACGTGCACCGTCCATGTGCAGGTACATATTGTTTTTATGGGCAAAGTCAGCCAGCGCCCTGATCTCTTCCGGCCTGTACACCGTTCCCATTTCCGTGACCTGCGAAATGGAAATGACTTTTGGCTGGGCATGATGCTGAAAGCCGATACTTCGCAAAAAAGGCTCCACCTGTTCCGGCCTGATCTTTCCCTGATCAGGTTCCAGTTCGAGTATTTTGCAACCCACGAACTTTTCCGGTGCGGCACACTCATCTTCATTCAGGTGAGCGGTTTTGGCTGTGACCACAGCATGATACGACCTCATCAACTGCCCTACCCCCAGCACATTGGCCGCAGTGCCGTTGTAAACAAAATAAACGGCAATGTCATCGCCGAAATGTTGCCTGAACTTTTCGATGGCAGCTTCCGTCACCGGGTCGTCCAGCTCGCCGTAAGCTTCGTTGTGGGCAGGATTGACATCATTCAGGGCCTGCATGGCCTCGGGACAAACCCCCGACCAGTTGTCACTGGCAAATCCTTTTTTCTGCTTCATGGTTTATAGGATTGTGAAAAATATGAACCGGCCTCGAAAATTATTTTCACGCCCGCCTGAATGAATTCATTCGGGCAGGCAAAAGCGCAGAGCCGCAAAAGACTAAAAAATCCTTATTGTCAGGAGTACTTGTTTCTTTTCACTTTTCGGGCAGATTCAAAAACTGAAAACAAAGATAAGATTTACAACAAATCATTCGCCAGGTTCGCCAACTCCGAACGTTCACCTTTTTCCAGCCGGATGTGGGCATATATTTCATTGTTCTTGATCTTATCAATCAGATAGGAAAGTCCGTTGGACTGGGAATCAAGGTAAGGTGTGTCAATCTGGTAAATGTCTCCCGTGAAAATGATCTTGGTATTTTCACCTGCACGTGTGATGATGGTTTTTACCTCGTGTGGTGTCAGGTTCTGGGCCTCATCCACAATAAATATTACGTTTGAGATACTTCTTCCGCGGATATAAGCCAGCGGAGTGATCAGCAGTTTTTCGCTTTCCACGGCATCGCTGATGCGTTTGTATTCTTTATCCTGTTCACCGTATTGATTCTGAATAAACTTCAGGTTATCCCATAGTGGTTCCATATATGGATTCAGTTTCGACTGTATGTCGCCGGGTAGATAGCCGATGTCCTTATTGCTGAGCGGTACGACCGGCCTTGCCAGGTATATTTGTTTGTAATTCCTGCGTTGTTCCCAGGCTCCGGCCAGTGCCAGCAATGTTTTACCGGTTCCGGCCACGCCTTGCAACGTGACCAGTTTAACTTCGGGATTCATGATGGCATGCAAGGCAAAGACCTGTTCGGCATTGCGTGGCATAATGCGGGATACGGAACGTTTTTCCACCCGTTCCACCCGCTGCGTAATGGGATTGTAATAAGCCAGCGCCGAGGCCTTGTCGCTTTTCAGGATAAGGTAATGGTTGGGGTACGGCTTTTCCATACCCAGTTCTTCAAGACTGCAAAAACCCTGTTGATAAAGTTTGTCAATGACTTCCGAAGGCAGCTCTTCATGGGTTGATTTTCCGGAATAAAGGGAATCAATATTTTGCACCTTTCCGGTTTCAAAATCTTCCGCTTTAACATTCAACGCTTTGGCTTTCAAACGCAGGTTGATGTCTTTGCTGACGAGGATAACTTTCTTGTCGGGATTATCCTCTTTCATTTTCAGAGCGGCATTCAGTATCCGGTGATCCGGTTTGTCTTCGCCGAATACCACTGTAGCGTCTTTTTTGGCCTTTTCGTTCATGACCACTTTAAACCGCCCTCTGTCGGGGCCATTGATATGCCGCCAACTGGTCATGGTATATTTCCCGGAAATTTTATCCATAAACCGGATGAACTCGCGGGCTTCGAAATTTTTGGTTTCGTTGCCTTTTTTAAAGTTGTCCAGCTCTTCCAGAACGGTTATGGGAATCGCTACATCGTTTTCTTCAAAACTGTTGATGGCGTTATGGTTATATAAAATCACCGAGGTGTCAAGAACAAAAATTTTTGTGGATTTCTTTGACGTTACACTCTCACTCTCTGATCCGGCCATGGGCTTTCTAAATTTACTCCGACAAGAATTTCATTGCAAATTTAGGGTGATTAGAACCCTTGTCTGCAGTATCGCTTTATTATTTTCAAACATTTTAACGTTGACAAAAAGTTTTGGTTTTTACTGCAACTTTTTTTAACATGCTGTGTTCCGTGAGGCCGTTTTTCGTGTGGCGTTTATCCCTAAATTTGGGGCATTAAAAATTCGTTCTGTTGTATATTGATTGGAGAGAGATTGTTTGATGGTGCAGTGGGTGCA
>JAADID010000278.1 GCA_013151505.1 Chlorobiota bacterium
AGGATCATGATTGCTGTTCGTTTGAGCTTCAACGGCCACAGCTGGATCCCCGTCACATTATAAAGAACAGCATAAAGAAGCGGCAAGGCAACCATGGTTAATAATGTTGAGGTTATCAACCCCCCAATGACAACCGTAGCTAACGGACGCTGAACTTCGGCGCCGGCAGAAGTTGATATGGCCATGGGCAGAAAGCCAAGTGCTGCTGCCGAAGCAGTTAGCAAAACCGGACGTAAACGTTCGCGTGCCGCCCTTAAAATAAGAGCCCGTAAATCGGTCATTCCTTCTTGTTTTAATTCTTTGAGATGTTCGATCAGTACGATTCCGTTTAATACAGCCACACCAAAGAGGGCAATAAAGCCGATACCGGCCGAAACGCTGAAGGGCATTCCCCTGATCCACAAAAAGAACACTCCGCCTACCGCTGAAAGAGGTACCGCTGTAAAGATCAGCGCAGCTTCTTTCAGGGATTTGAAGGCAAAGTGCAAAAAGATAAAAATCAGCAACAAGGCAACCGGTACAGCAATTTTCAGCCGGTTGGTAGCGTTTTTCAGGTTTTCGAACTGCCCGCCATAAGCAACATAATATCCGGGATCCAGCTCCAGATTCTTATTGATCCTTGCCTGGATATCTTTCACAACCGATTCCAAATCCCGGTTCCTGACGTTTATGCTGACCACTACCCTGCGATGGGTGTTGTCACGCGATATTTTTGCAGGTCCTTTTGTATATTCGATATCAGCTATTTGATAAAGCGGTATTTGATTACCATTCGGTAACGCTACATTCATTTGCCGGATATTGTCAATATCTTTTCTGAACTTTTCCTGAAATCGTACTGCCATATCGAACCGTTTTTCCCCTTCGAACACTCTTCCGGCAACGGCTCCCCCGAACGCCATGGATAACTGCTTGTTTAACTCTTCGGATGACAATCCGTAATACGCCAGCTTTTCACGTTTATATTTAACAATCATTTGCGGTAACCCGGCTGTTTTTTCCACAATGATATCGGCGGCTCCGGGTATATCTGCTATTAAACGTTTTATTTCTTTTGCTTTTTTGTTCAGATAATTCAGGTCCTCACCAAAAATCTTAACGGCAATATCAGCCCTTACTCCTGTTATCAACTCGTTGAACCTCATTTCGATGGGCTGGGTAAATTCATACTCTATACCGGGTATTACCATCAGTGCTTTTTTAAATTTATTGGCAAGCTCTTCCTTACTTGAAGCTGTCACCCACTCACTTTTGGGTTTTAGTTTTATGATCACATCCACCTCTTCCATCGACATGGGATCGGTCGGAACTTCAGCCGCTCCGATCCGCGAAACGATCTGATCAACTTCCGGAAAATTCTGTTTTAAGATGTTTTCAATTTTTGTTGTTAACTGAATGGTTTTGCTAAGCGAAGTTCCCGTTTTAAATACCGGCTGAATGACAAAATCACCCTCATCGAGCGTAGGTACGAATTCACCTCCTATCCTGGTAAACAAATAACCCGTGAGTATTAACGAAACAATAGCCATTCCGAATACTACACCTTTATAATTATAAGCAAGTTTGATCACCGGACAATAAGAAGCGTAAGCTTTATCCATGATCCACTTCGATATATTTATTCTGCCTTTTTTTGCAGGCCGGAGAAACATAGCCGAAGCCACAGGAACCCAGGTGAGCCCGAAGATCATGGCACCTATAATAGCAAAGCTGAATGAAAGTGCCATGGGTCGAAACATTTTCCCTTCCACACCACTTAATACCAAAATGGGAATGAGAACGATTAAAATGATTATTTGTCCGAAGATCGCCGAGTTGATCATTTTTGATGAACCTTCGTAAGCAATTCTGTCAATGAGTAATTTTTTTTCTTCTTTACCTGCTTTTTGAAACTCATTCCCGGCAAGTGTGATCCGTAAGGCGATAAACTCCACGATGATCACCGCTCCGTCAATGATGATCCCGAAGTCGAGGGCACCCAGACTCATCAGGTTGGCATCAATACCAAAAAGATACATTAATGAAATGGTGAAAAGTAAAGCAAGGGGTATGATGGATGCTATAACCAGGGCCGAACGGATATTGCCAAGCAGAAGAATAACAACAAAAACGACAATTATGCATCCGAGCAAAAGATTTTCAACAATGGTGAATGATGTTTTGGCAATCAGTTCGCTCCTCTCGATGATAGGGTTGATAAATATTCCTTCGGGCAGACTTTTCTGAACTTCTGCCACACGCTCTTTTACAGCAGTAATCACCTGTTTGGAATTTGCGCCTTTCAGCATCATGATCTGGCCCATCACTTTTTCTCCCTCACCATTTGCGGTGATGGCGCCAAACCGGTTGGCATGACCAAAGCGGACTTTTGCAATGTCGCGGACAAGGATGGGTTTGCCGTTAATATTTTTGACTACAATGGCTCCGATTTCTTCCAGAGACTTTACCAGACCGTCGCCACGTATGAAATAGCTTAGGTTTTCTTTCTCAATGTATGCTCCACCGGCCAGGCTGTTGTTGCTCGTCACGGCATTAAAAACTTCCAGCAGGGTGATGTTAAAACTTTTCAGTCTTTCGGGATTGATGGCAATTTCGTATTGCTTGAGGTAACCGCCCCAGGTATTCACTTCCACAACACCCGGAATGCCGGCAAGTTGCCGTTTTACGACCCAGTCCTGAATGGTCCGCAGTTCCATTGGCGTGTAACGGCCTTCATATCCTTTTTTTACATCCAGAATGTATTGATAGATTTCTCCCAACCCGGTAGTAATCGGACCCATTTCCGGCGTGCCAAACCCTTCGGGAATATTGGCAGATGCCGATTTGATCTTCTCGGCAATGAGTTGACGCGGCAGGTAAGTACCCATATCGTCGTCAAAAACAATGGTCACTACCGACAAGCCGAATTTTGAAATGGAACGTATCTCTTTAACGCCAGGCAAATTCGACATTTCCAGTTCAACAGGGTAGGTAATGAACTGTTCCACATCCTGGGTGGATAAATTTGGAGAAGTTGTAATAACCTGAACCTGATTGTTCGTGATATCCGGTACGGCTCCGACCGGTATTTTAAATACTGCATAAACTCCGTAAGCTGATATAGTTACCGTGAATAAGATAATTATAAGCTTGTTTTTTATGCTGAAATTAATGATTTGGTTTATCATTTCTCTTAATTAATATGGCTTTAACATCCAGAAGGTGAGGCAAGGATGTATTGAGTGACGTACTTTTTCTTTTGCAAATATATATGTATTTATAAATTTGATCTTGGAGCCGGATAATGTTGTTTATTTGAACTCGTATTTTAAAGAAAAGCTGGTGCATTAAAAAAACTGTTCTTTTGACGGACAGTATAAATGAAAAAAGTAGCGGAATGGGAATAAAAGCTATTGTTGATTTGTTGAAAACCAGACAGTTGTTTCTTTTGTTCAAACTGTCAAAATTCCTGACGCCTTTTTACAGGTTGAGTTACATTTCGTCTTTGTTTACC
This sequence comes from Chlorobiota bacterium, assembly GCA_013151505.1. Taxonomy (GTDB): domain Bacteria; phylum Bacteroidota; class Bacteroidia; order Bacteroidales; family F082; genus JAADID01. The sequence goes on from JAADID010000278.1 coordinate 3,494, forward strand.
AACGGATATCTGCAATTACTGGCAGAAAAACCTATGACGTTTGAAGAACTTGCAGAGAAACAGGGAATAGACAAGAATAATGCTGACGCTCTTAAAGCATGGCTGCAAACGGGCATCAGGATAAATGAACTTGCTCTCTCCGGAGGAAAATATTCCCTGAAAGGTTTATCGGCACGGCTGTCCCGGCAGGATAATGATGCCCTGTTTGCCATTGTGCAGGAAATTGTTTCGCTACACCACAAACTGATTCTTGACACACCGGCCAAAATTAAAAAAGGAGAATTGTGGACGTTGGATGACCAGGACGGAGATGTGATTGCCCGTTCGTCGCGGATTGCCGAACCTTTTCAAAAGGAAGTCATCAGCAAGGAGTTTCCGGATGCAGGATCTGCCCGTCTGCTTGAGATCGGATGCGGGTCGGGTATTTACATCCGGTATGCTGCTGCGAAGAATCCGGATTTGACAGCTGTCGGTGTGGAACTGCAGGCATCAGTGGCTGAAATGGCACGGCAAAATATGGATAAATGGAACCTGCAGGACCGGGTACAAATCGAAAGCGGCGATATCAGATCGAAAAAATACGATAGTGAATTTGATATCGTCACCCTTTACAACAATATTTACTATTTCCCGGTTTCGGAAAGGGTGGACTTGCTGAAACATCTGCTCGGCTTTCTCAAGCCCGGTGGTAAATTGGTGCTGACCACGGCTTGCCAGGGAGGACAACCGCTGACAGAATTACTGAACCTGTGGGGAGCTTCCACCGAAGGATGCGGCCGCCTGCCCGGTAAAGACGAAATGATCAGCCAGATGCAGGAAGCCGGATTCACAGGGGTTAAAAGCAAAAACCTTAT
>JAADID010000041.1 GCA_013151505.1 Chlorobiota bacterium
CCGCCGTCGGTGGATTTGCTGATCCAGATGTCGGTATTATCCGTTCCGTTCCGCTGGTCTGACCAGTTTACATAGATGGTTCCGTTATAAGGTGAATCGCTTATATCGCAACAGGTTATGGGCAAGCCGTTGCAGCGATTGATTCCCGGAATGTTATAATCCCACCCGCCGGGTTGGTTGCTGACAAAAATGTCATCATCTAACCAGGTTTGTCCGCCGTCCAACGAACGGTCAAACAGGATGGAATCATGCACCGACCACGCCACATAAACCTCACCATTGGGCCCCACTGCCGGGACAGCCCCTTCGGTCGTGTTGTCGCTGTCCACACAATCGCCTGAAGATTTATTGATACGCAAGGCATCGGACCAGGTAAGGCCGCCGTCGGTGGATTTGCTGAAATGGATATTGCTGAATTTTGTGGGATCGTTAGTGCCGTATTTATCAAATTGAGTCCACGTAACATAAATAGTATTGGTGGCGCTGTCCACCACCGCCCACTCTTTATCCTGCGCTTTCGTACCATTCAGCCCCATGTAGGAATCGGCAATCCATTCATCGTTTTCAATATCATATTTCTGGCTTACGATCCGGTCAATCCAGTTGCCTCCCGAAGGCCAAGACAAATGAAAGAAATAAAAATATCCTGCTGTGTCAACAATTACACATGGATCGCCCCACACGCCAAAATCCGATTGGAGCTCTCCGCTCGTCCAGTTGTAACCCCCGTCAATTGAATAATAATAGCTTTTGATATTTGCCCCGGCAAGTAACTGATCAGGGTTTTTAGGGTTGATGATAATGCTGGGCTCGCTTTTTTCGGTGCTGATCAGAATGTTCTCATACTGTTGTGCTGTCACAGTTATTATTGTGATTAAAAAAGTAATGGTAATACAAAATTTTTTCATAAAGCAGGGTGTTCTGTTGTGATATAATAATCAGACAAATATAATATACTTGTTGTTGCCTGGGAAAACGGTTTTTTAAGTTTCTATTAATCGTTATTTGCAATCTCCAGGTCTATCAGGTTTTCAGAAGTAGCAATGATGCCGGATACTGTCGTGTCTCCGGTCACATTCACAGCGGTTCGCAGCATATCCAGCGGCCGGTCAACGGCAAAGATCAGGGCAATGCCTTCGGTGGGGATGCCTACTGCCGTCAGGACGATGATCAGCATCACCATGCCGGCACCGGGCACTGCCGCCGAGCCAATGGAAGCCAAAGTTGCGGTAACAATGATCGTTAGCTGGCCGCTCAGGCCCAGGTCCATGCCGTAAACCTGCGCCAGAAAAACGGCTGCAACCGCCTGGTAAAGGCTGGTCCCGTCCATGTTGATAGTGGCTCCCAACGGCAGCACAAAGCTGGCAATTTCGTTATCAATTCCCAGTTTTTCTTCGGCTGTTTCCATGGTAAACGGCAGTGTGGCAGCGCTGGAGCTGGTAGAAAATGCCAGCATCTGAACAGGAGTGATGGCTTTTACAAAACTTGAATATTTGATTTTGGTCAGGAATTTCAAAAACAAAGGATAAACAATGAAGATCATGACCAGCAACCCCAGGATCACAGTCAATCCGTAAAGTCCCAAAGCGGCAAAAAGTGAAAGTGTGTCGCCCGGATTTTCCCCTGCTATTTCCACGATCAACGAAGCGATCAATGCAAAAACACCATAAGGCGCCGTCATCATGATGATGTCAATCATTTTCAGCACGACCTCGTTTAAACTGTAAAACAGCTTTTTGACCGGCTTTGTTTTTTTCGCCGGAAGCAGGACGATGGAAATACCAAATAAAATGGAAAAAAAGATCACCTGCAACATCCGTGTATTGTTGCTCATGGCCTCCACCAGGTTTTGCGGCACGAGGTCCACAATAAATTTAAGGGGTGTCTCCTGCTTGATGCTTTCAGCAGAGGCTTTTTTCGTCTGTGCATGGTCGGCATAGCGCTGTTCGAACTCGCGTGCTTTGTCTTCGGGAAACACTTTTCCCGGTTTGGTTATGTTCACGATAGCAAGTCCGACGGAAATGGCAATGACGGTTGTTAAAATGTACAGCCCGATGGTCTTTAGCCCGATGCTCGACAATTTGGAAACATCTTTCAGGTTGCTCACCCCGTTGATCAGCGACACAACGATCAGCGGCATGGCGATCAGCTTGAGCAGGTTGATAAAGATGGTTCCCCAGGGTTTAATATAAAAAGAGGTGAACTGGAGCCACCCGTAATTAACGGCGATCAGCCCCCAGACCACACCTGCCAGCATGCCGATGAGAATTTGCCAGTGAAAGGCGATTTTGAACTTCTTCATAAATAAAAATCAATAATACGAAAAGAAACCGGTTAAAAAAACCCGGATAACTCAAAAGTAAATAAATTTGTGGAACTTTGACGATGAACAATAAACAGCAATCATGAAAAAAATAGGCGTCCTTACCGCCGGTGGTGACTGCCCCGGCCTGAATGCAGCCATCAGGGGTGTAGGCAAAACAGCCATTGTAAAATACGGGATGGAAGTTATCGGTATTTCCGACGGATTTCTCGGGCTGATCAACAAAGATTACTTTCCTTTGATGAAAGAAGAAATGTTGTCGGGTATTCTCACCGAAGGAGGAACCATTCTGGGAACTTCACGGGAGAAACCGTTTAAAAAAACGGGCCACATGACCATTGACAAACCCAAGCTGATCAATGAACATTATAAAGAGCTCGGGCTCGATTGCCTGGTTTGTATCGGCGGAAACGGTACCATGAAAACAGCCACCCGCCTTGCCGGTGAAGGGTTGAATATCATAGGTATTCCCAAAACCATTGACAATGATGTGTGGGGAACCGATCAGACGTTTGGCTTTGATTCGGCGCTGGGTATCGCTACCGATGCCATTGACCGGCTGCACTCAACAGCCAACAGCCACAAGCGGATCATGGTCATAGAGATTATGGGACACGATGCCGGATGGCTTGCCTTGTATGCAGGCATGGCCGGTGGCGGCGATGTGATCCTGATCCCCGAACTGGATTACGACATTGATAAAGTGTGCGACTACCTCCTCGAAAGGGCAAGAAAGAAAAAGGCTTATTCCATTGTCGTGGTGGCTGAAGGCATCAAACATCCGAAGAAAGGTTCGGCGGCTTCCTATATTTCGGAAAAAATTGAAGAAAAAACAGGATTGGAAACACGCAAAACGATATTGGGATATATACAGCGCGGGGGCAGCCCTTCGCCCATGGACAGAATACTGGCAACAAGGTTTGGCGCTTATGCCGTGGATTTGATAGCCAAAGGGGATTTCGGAAAGATGGTTGTCAAGAAAGGTGAAAAAACCAAAGATATTCCCCTTTCGAAAGTGGGAAATAAATTGCGCCTTGTTCCGCACGATCATCAAATGATTAAAAAAGCACGGGGGCTGGATGTGTGCATAGGGGGTAAAGTATAGTTTGTCGGCGTTTTCCTTATTCAGAGAAAGAGTAAAACAAGTGTAACATTTTTGACGAAAACAAGTTAAAATTTGTGCAAATGGTTTACTCATTATCTTTGCCCGTTATGAAAAAAAAGCTGAACAATATCATTTTCTTTCTTTTTGTTTTCATTGTGTTTCCTGCATTTCCGCAAGATGAGATTGACAGCATTAAACAGCTCATTGAAAAGGCTGAACCTGCCGAACAGATGAAACTGTATAATGAAATTGGCAAATTGCAATACAGGAAAGGAAAATACCCGGATGCACTTGTGAATTTTAAAAAATCGCTTCAGGTTGCACATAGCATCAACGACAGCCTTCAAATTGCCAAAATGTATTCAAATATCGGAGTCATTAATGATGTAATCGGAAAATATTCTGTTGCCATTGATAATTACCAGCAATCTTTAAAAATATATGAATACCTGAATAACAAGGAGGGCAAAGAGAGTGTGTTGAACAACATCGGTATTGTTTACGAAGAGATGGACATGCCTGACAAAGCGCTTGATTTTTATTTTCAGGCGCTTAAACTGAAAAAAGAAAGGGGTGACCAGAAGAGTATTGCCGGAACATACAACAACATTGCCATCATCTTCGGAAGCGTATATAAAAACAGTGACAGCGCCTATTATTATTATGATCAGGCCATGAAAATATATCAGAAAACCGGGGATGAGAAAGATGTGGGAATGATTTACAGTAATCTCGGACTGATCCATTTAAGAAAAGGAGAAATTAAGAAAGCAAAAGATTTTTTTGAAAAAGCATTAAAGATATTCAAGAAAACGGAAGACCCGAAAAATATTGCCTCGGCACTTTATTATCTGGGGCTTGCCCATCAGGGAGAGTCGGATTACACTACGGCATTAAAGTATTACTTGCAGGCCGAAAAGATATCGGAACAGCATAATATTAAAAAGTTGCAATCGCAGGTGTGCAATGATATGGCACGATTGTATGAAGATATCCATGATTACAAAAACGCTTTGACGTGTTTTAAAAAGTATGATGAAATAAGGAATCAGCTTTTGAATCTCGAAAAAATTAAAAAAATTCATCAGCTCGAAACCAATTTCGAACTGGAGAAAAGGGAACATGAAATTGAGATGCTGAAAAAGCAGAGTGAACTGAATGAGCTCAAGCTGACCTGGACAAAAACGGTTTCTATAGCCCTGATCACCATTTTCGTTTTGACAATAATCATTATCGTTTTAATTTCACTGAAAAACCGTTACAAGAAAGAGCAGGAAGTCATAACCCTTCAATCCCGTTTGTTCCGGTCGCAGACTTCACCTCATTTTGTCTTTAACTCCCTGATGTCTATTCAAACCTTTTTACTTGAAAACAATGTGGAAAAAGCATCGGAATACCTGGTTGATTTTGCCAAACTGATCCGGAGTATTTTGCAACAAACACGCAAAAGTTTCATCACATTAGATAAAGAAATCGAGGTATTGCAGCAATATGTAAAACTTGAAAAACTCAGGTTCAGCGATAAGTTTGATTATTCGTTTGAAGTGAATGTTCAACATCCGGAAGAGATACTTTTCCCTCCGATGCTTGCCCAGCCGTTTATCGAAAATGCAATCAAACACGGGTTGGTTCCCGCTTCAAAAAAAGGGTTACTGAAGATTCTGTTCGAGGAAAAAGACAATGAACTGACGGTCATGATCGAAGATAACGGTATCGGGAGGGAACGTTCGGCTAAGCTGAACAAAAATGAAACCCACAAATCGCTTGCTACCGAGATCACACAGGAACGTCTTCAACTCATGGCGAGAAGGTATAAAATTAAGATAAGTATGGAAATTGAAGACCTCTATGATGATAACAGGGAACCGGCGGGTACCCGGGTTACTTTTAAAATGATACTGAATTAAACTGGTGGCTTTTATTAATTTTGCACTTAAACAGGAAAAAAAATGCTCAAAGCGGTTGTAATAGAAGATGAGCCCAAAACCAGGGAGGCCATTACGAACATAATCAACCGTTTATGCGACGATATTGAAGTCGTTGCAACGGGGCATAATATCAAAACCGGCATTGATGCCATATACAACGGACGTCCGGATATTCTTTTAATTGATGTTGAACTCGCCGATGGCAATGCCTTTGATATTTTAAGACACATATTCAATATTGATTTTCAGGTCATCTTTGTAACCGCCCATGAAGGATATGCCCTGAAAGCCATTAAATTCAATGCTTTCGATTATATTTTAAAACCCTTTAGCGTAGAAGAACTTACCGCAACGATTGAAAAGGCTGCGAAAGAAGTCAACAGGAAAAGAACGGAGGTGTACCTCGAATCGTTACTGCACAGCATTGACGACCGTGAAAATAAACGGATCGTATTGAAAACTGCTGACGAGATACACCTGGTCAATATTTCCGAAATCATCAATTGTGAAGCCGACTCAAGTTATACACACTTTTTCCTGAAAGACGGTTCCCAGCTAACTGTTTCAAACCACCTGAAGGAATATGACGAACTGCTCAGGGATTATCATTTTTTCAGGGTACATCATTCCCATCTGGTCAACCTGAATGAGGTTAAAAAATTTCATAGAATAAACAATGCCTACGTTTTGATGAGTAACGGCAAAAAAGTACCTGTTTCGAGCAGAAAAAAAGAGCGATTATTGGAGGAATTTAATTCTTTGTGATCATTTATTTAATTTCCGGAACAGATTAAAACAAAACACTTATCTTTTATTCACTGACACTTATCAGAAAAAACGATACACTTATCAATCCGATGACTTTTTTCTTTGGAAAACTAAGGTTAATTCTAACTTTGCCAAAGAAAAAAGTACTAAAAGACTAAAAACATATTAAAAACGAACTAAAAACTAAACTTTTTTCGACTTTATTGCTGGGACACTCATCCATCTAATCTTAAACAATCCTGAACCTGCTTTCTGAAACAAATACCGGGAAGCAGGTTTTTTAATTTCCTCCATTTAATCAAAATTAATTTGCTTTAAATTCAGTTTATCAGGATTTCCTTGTGAATAATCGTAACCTAATTTTATTTTTCTCGTAATATCAATCAAAGTTTTATTTACAACACAGTCATGCCATATCAAAAACCACACCATCATCAGATTGAAACCGGGATATCAGCTTCCGGAAGGAGAGGGTTATTCCGTGTTATGGCCTTTCTATTCTTTTTGAATGCCTTAGATCAGGACAGGAGGGAAGAGTGAACAAAATAATCGTAGAAAGGCGATATCGGTAATAGGTAGTTTTGGTTTATGACAGGAGCTTGTCGGATTTTTTCCGGCAGGCTTTTTTTATTAGAAAATCGTACTTTTAATGCATGAACTCTTTAGCGGAAAAAGCGCCTGTGTTGTACCGTCCGGCTGCTCCAAAGCAGGGAATTATCTGACCCGGCAACTTTTCATCAGGCAAAACGGGTGATTGCCGACACATTAGGTGTGGCCTACAGTGGTGTTCAGACATCTGGATTTCAGTTGGCTATGAAAACAAAAAAGGTTTTAACGGGGGAAGGACAACATGTCATTTGGGGAACACGGGAAACGGCCAACCTGCCGGGAGCCGTATTTTACAACAGTTTAGCGGTCAGTTTAACCGATTTTGACGAAGGACACCGTAAAGCAGTGGGGCACCCTGCCAGTGTGGTTGTGCCTGTTGCTTTGACACTGGGTGAATATTTGAAAAAACCGTACAAAGAAATAATAAAAGCGGTAGTTACAGGTTATGAAGCGGGCACCCGTTTCAGCCATGCCCGTTTGCCTGAAAAGGTTAATTCTTATTCAACAGGGAGATGGGGAGCGGTGGCTGCTGCAGCCACAGCATCTTATCTGTTGGAGTTGAATACAGGAAAATACATGAATGCCATGAGCCTCGCTTTTGTGACTTCTCCTGCCATGCAAGGGGGATCAACGGATGTAAGTACCGGCTCCATGGCCAAAGAAGGGGTGGCCTGGGCCGCGCAGTCCGGATTGCAAAGCGCCTTACTGGCCCGCGATGGATTTACCGGCCCTTATCTTTTTATTGATGCTTACAACGATGTAGATAAAGAAAAGTTGCTGGAAGGAAAGCAGGAAGACTGGTTGATCAATTCCAATTATTTTAAACCTTTTGCCTGTTGCCGGTGGTTGCATACTGCAATTTCGGTTGCTATGCAACTGAAAAGAGATCATCAGGTCGGTATTGGGGAAATTGAACGAATCGAGGTTCATATTTTTGAACGTGCCCTTAAACTGATCGAGCGTAAATACCCTGAAAACGTTGTGCAGGCCCAGTTTCATTTACCGTTTACTTTGTCCTGTGCGCTATTGTTTGATGAAGTAACTCCCCGGCAGGTGACCGAGGCAAACCTTCGGAATGAGAAAATACAAAAGCTGATTGACAAGATATCGCTTGTTCCCAATGATTCCTTTTCAGAATTGTTTCCTGATAAGCTGGCATCAAAGGTGACCTTTTTTCTGAAAGACGGCAAACAGATCAGCTTATCCGGTGATGCCGCTCCCTGGGATGCGGACATGCCGCCCACAGACGAGGAACTTTACGTGAAATTTGCCGGTCTGACAGGTGAAAAGGCAGAAAGTTTGTGGGATTCAATATTTCATAATGATTAACTTTGACGGAAAATTTCTCCACAATGATCTTTATTGCAGGAGCAGGGCCGGGAAAAACGGTAAAGTATGTTACAATTAAACCGAGACATTGTTTCCATTGCAACAATGATTCGCCGTGGATTCTGGAAAAGACAAAATATTTTGTTTCGCTGTTTTTCATTCCGGTAATTCCCACGAAAACACAATACCTGTTTTATTGCCCCATTTGCGGCAACACACAGAAACTTGAAAAAGAAGAATTTGAAAGAATTGTACGTTTTGAGGCCGAGCCTTATCATGCTGATAATCCAAGATAAATATCAACACCGGAATCCCCGCAGTTGGCTTTCTCACCAACAACGGCTCCGAATAAAAGTAAAATAAGATGAAAAAAATTAAATTGACGCTCCTCTTTTTAGCATTGATCCCATTGCTCGTGCAGGCGCAGGAAAAAACGCCGGAGAAAAGAGCGCTCATCATTGTGGATATTCAGCAATTTTATTTTCCGGATGGTTTTTATCCCCTGGTCAATCCTGAGCAGGCCAGCCTGCAGGCAGCAAAAGTCCTCAAATATTTCAGGGATAACGGCGAGCTTGTCATTCATGTTAAACATGCCACAAAAAAGGATTCGCTCATCAACAAAAATGTAGCGCCCATCGAAGGAGAAAAGGTTTTTACCAAACATTATGCAAACAGCTTTCGCGAAACAGGTTTGCTGGATTACTTACGGGAAAATCAGATCAAGCAGGTTGTGATCTGTGGCATGCAGACCCACATGTGTGTGGAGGCCGCTGCACGTGCGGCGGCAGATTACGGTTTCGACGTTATCGTTATCGGCGATGCCTGTGCCACACGGAATGTTGTATATAAAGGCGATACGGTGAAAGCGGCGGATGTTCATGCATCCACGCTGGGGTCAATCGAAGGTTACTACGGCAAAGTGATGACAACTGAAGAATTCCTGAAACAAAAATAAGCTGGGGGTTCTAAGAAAAGTTTATTCTACGAAATCGAATGCCCAGGTAACATTCCTGTCCAGTTTCAGGAAAAACGGCAGCTTGTTCAACTGCATAGCTGAAATGATGTTTTGCCCGTCAAGTTTCAGGTTTCCTTTTCCGTTTTCAATACGACGCATGCTTTCCTCACCATAGAAATAACTGTGAAATCCTTGTTTGGGAGTAAAAATGGCGCTGGTCAAGTTATGTTTTTTTCCTTTTTCATCAAACATACCCTTGATCTCGATGAATCCGTTTACTGTTTTTATGGTGGCATCCACATTAAACTTTTTACCGGACTTTTTAACATCCAATGTAATTTTCCCCGAATAAGTCGGAAATCCGAAAGCATTGTATTTATCACCCAGTTTCTTGCTTTGGTCAACAATTGTGACCGGGCAGACCAAGAAATTTTCGATTTTGATTTTGTCCCTGGTAGAAACTTTGGTCAGTGTTTCGACAGGAATGATCAGGTGGGCAGCCTTCATTGGTCCGGTATTTGTTCCGTCCATTACGTGTTCATCACTTTTTACGATATAAAGCATGACCGAAGTCATATCACCCTCATGAACTACTTTGGGCTTAAAATCCGGTCCAACAATTTCTTTCATAACTTCCACCGGGACATACCAGCCGATGGTCAGGGCTGTTGCCGGATGGCTTTTCGGGATGATAAAATCCCGGTTTTTTAACTGTGTTGAACACCCGTTGAATAAAATTACAACGCCCAGTAAAACAAACAATGCAAAAGCTGATCTTTTCCGCTTCATGTGTTTATAATTTTATAACAATCATTCTTTCGGTGTGAACAGACGGGTAAACCCGTCTCTTCATGGATTATTTCTTGCGGTTAAATAACTAAAAATTTATTAAAACTTCTCATCGTATTTTGTCCAGAGGTCATCCCCCAGTTTTATACAACGTTTCATCACCATGCTGCCTTGTTGGTCGGTGTATTCGGTCAGAAACTGAATGGCTTTTCCGGGATCAGACTTATACAACTTCAGAGCAGCTTCATCTATTGCCGGTAGTTCTTCAATAAATTTTTTCTGAATGGGTTCCCAGACGGCATCCACATCTTTGTG
>JAADID010000168.1 GCA_013151505.1 Chlorobiota bacterium
AAAGCCGCTTTCTGATTTCATATTTCTACAGTCTGCCTTCAGAATACACCACCCCCTCAAACAAGTCCAGCAAAAACACCTTGTCAAAACCATTTTTTAAATGAATATCGGATAATACCTCATCAAGCCGGATATTCCCGGACAGGTTCAGGTCGTCGCAGGTGATGAGCAGCCAGAGTTCGTTGAAGTTGTTTTTGCGGTAGAGCGGGAGTTTTTCGTTTTTCTTTCGGATGAGGTTTTCAAGTTTTTCAATTAACGCGGTAGGGGATTGAAAACCCCCTGCAGGCGTGATAAGTCGGGTAAGCTCAATGCCCGTAGTGTGATGGCGGCCGGTTTTCAGGATAAAGTCGGGCGACTCTGATTTGATGAGTTTGCCTTTCGGGAAAGCGGGATATTTTTCCCTGAAATATCGCATGGCCAAAGTCTCTTCCTGTTTTTTATTCTCAATCACCGGGGGAAATTTTTAGTTTACTTCAATTTAATGGCATTGTGAAATTCATCAGTTGTACAAAGCGGGAAACGACACCATTTTCTTTAAACCCATATTTTAAACAATTGATTGTTGGCTTTTCTTTTTTGTTTCATTCAAAAATAGGTCTTTTGTTATATATTTGGTATGAAAAAGTCAGTTTTAATTCAACCAAAAATCATTGAAATGAAATCAAGAAAAGTCCTTCTGATTGCCGGCATGGTCGTTTGTTCCCTGTTCAGCACGATCAATTCAAATGCGCAGACGGATACTGTTGTGGCGGCAAATGTGACTTCCGATCCGGTTCAGGTCACTGACAATACGGGAGTTGAAATGAACATCATCAAGCTCAACCTGTTGTCGCCTTTTTTCAAAAACATCAGCATTCAGTATGAGCGGGTAATCAACAAATTCCTGTCTGTTGACCTGACAGTAAGTTTTATGCCCAATACCACACTGCCATATAAGAATCTGTTAATCAAAATGACGGGCTACGACGATCCCGCAAAGGAAGATGCCATCCGCGGAATAAAAATGAGTACTTACAGCATTTCGCCGGAAGTGCGTTTTTACACAGGAAAAAAAGGATACGGGAAGGGGTTTTATGTGGCCCTGTCCTATCGTTATTCTCATTTTGAGTTGAACAAACTGACTTATATTTATGCCGACTATCCTGCTGCCGACAGTTCGGTAAGTTTCACCGGAAAGATGAATGTGCATTATGCCGGCGTACTGCTTGGCGCGCAATGGTTTGTGGGAAAGCATTTTACGATTGACTGGTGGTTTTTCGGCCCGCTCGTCGGGTATGAGAGATCAAGTGTGAAGGGGATAGCAAGTGTTCCGCTATCACAAGAGGATCAGGATGATTTGAGGGATTACCTTGAGGCTATCAATTTTCCCAATACCGAAAAAACCATAAATGTTGATCAGTATGGCGCTACAGTGGGATTAAAAGGGTTGATGTACGGGATGAGATTTGGTCTGGCGCTGGGATTCAGGTTTTGAGATAGTTATTTTTCTATTTAACCGCAAAGGCAGCAAGGGAGGTTGCTATGAACGCAAAGGAAACAAACTCAAAAATATGGTGCTCTTTGCGTAAACATAGCGACCATTGCGGTTAAAAAAGAGTTTTATTATGAACAAAACATACATTTTTATCTTTATCATTGTATTTTTCGGTGAATGCCGTCAAACCCAAACCGTGAGAAAAGACTACCCCATACAACCGGTGCCGTTTACCGCCGTTCATTTTACGGATAGTTTCTGGAAGCCGCGGCTGGACACCAACCGGCTGGTTACTATTCCTTATGATTTTAATAAGAGCGAAGCCACCGGAAGGATTTCCAATTTTGCGAAGGCGGGCGGGCTGGAGAAAGGCCCGTTTGAAGGGATCCGCTACAACGATTCGGATGTGTACAAGATCATCGAAGGTGCGGCTTATTCCCTTGCGGTTTATCCCGATTCTGCACTGGAAAAGTATCTCGATTCGCTGATCACGCTGATTGCGGCAGCCCAGGAAGATGACGGCTACCTGTACACCTGCCGGACGATCAACCCCGATACGCTGCCGCCTTATACGGGCAAAGAACGCTGGTCGCAACTGAAAGACAGCCATGAGCTGTACAACATCGGCCACATGTACGAGGCGGCCGTGGCTTATTACGAAGCTACGGGGAAAAGGACGTTGCTGGATGTGGCCATCAAAAGCGCCGACCTGGTTTGCAAAACATTCGGCCCCGGCAAAGATCAGTTGCATGGTGTTCCGGGTCATCAGGAGATCGAGATCGGACTGGTCAAGCTTTACCGCGTGACGGGCGATGAACGTTACCTGAAAATGGCGAAATACTTCCTCGACCAGCGGGGAAATGCGGAAGGGCACAAGCTGTATGTTTACGGCGCTGACGGAAGCGACAAAACATATACCCAGGATCATAAACCGGTGACCGAACAAACCGAAGCCGTGGGCCATGCCGTCAGGGCAGGATACATGTATTCGGCCATGGCCGACATTGCCGCGCTCACAGGCGACACGGCTTACAGGAATGCCGTGGAGAAATTATGGGAAAATGTGGTTTACAAAAAGACATACATCACGGGCGGCATCGGCTCGGTACCGGCTGTGGAGGGGTTCGGTGATGACTATTACCTGCCTAACCTGACGGCATATTGCGAGACCTGTGCCGCCGTGGCCAACATGCTATGGAACCAGCGGATGTTCCTGCTGACCGGGGAAGCCAAATACATTGATGTGCTGGAAAAGACATTGTACAACGGTTTCCTCTCTGGTATCTCCATTCACGGCGAAGAGTTTTTCTATCCCAACCCGTTGGAATCTGACGGCAGCCATGAGCGGCAACCCTGGTTCAACTGCTCGTGTTGCCCGGCCAATGTGGTGCGTTTCATGCCTTCCATTCCGGGATATGTGTATGCCAAAAAGAATGACCGGTTGTATGTGAATCTTTTTGTGGGCAGTCATGCTGACATTGACATGAATTTCGGGAAGGTCGGTGTCGTACAGCAAACCGGCTATCCTTTTGACGGAAAGGTAACCATTGAAATTAATCCTGAAAAAGAGAAAAAATTTACGGTTTCCGTCAGGATACCCGGATGGCTTTCCAGCCCGCTGCCCGGCGATCTTTACCGGTATGTTGACAGGAAAGAAGATTCTGTTATTCTGGAGGTCAACGGCAAACCGTTGAACTATCGGATGGAGGACGGTTATATCAATCTGGAAAGGAAATGGAAAACGGGAGACATCATTCTGTTGGAATTTCCCATGCGGGTGCGGAAGGTGCTGGCCAATCCGAAGGTGGAGGCCGACCGCGGCAAGTTTGCCCTCGAAAGGGGGCCGCTGGTTTATTGTGCCGAATGGGTGGATAACCACGGCAAAGCAAGAAACCTGCTGTTGGATACGAACAACCGTTTTACGGTGGAGTATAAAAAAAACCTCGTCGGTGGTGTGGATGTCATTCACGGAGAAGCGGTAGCGCTGACTGAAAACAGCAAGGGGCAGATCGTGAAAAAGGAGCAATCGTTTACAGCCATTCCGTATTATGCCTGGTCGCACAGAGGAGCAGGGGAGATGGCCGTGTGGCTGCCATACCTGGAAAGCGCAGCAAATCCGGTGCCACCACCTTCGGTTGCTTCGGAAAGCAGGGTGTCCGCTTCTTATTATCACGATGTGCTGACCGCCGTCAATGACCAGGTCATTCCGAAAAGCTCCGATGACCACGACATTCCCCGCATGACGTTCTGGAGCCACAAGGGAACGGCCGAATGGGTGCAGTATGATTTTAAGCAACCGACCCTGATCAGTTTTGTGCATGTTTACTGGTTTGATGACGGTCCCGACGGAGGGTGCCGGGTACCCGAAACATGGCGGCTGCTTTATAAAAAAGACGGACAATGGAAAGAAGTTTTTAAGCATGGCGATTATCCGGTGGAGAAGGATAAATTCAATACCCTTGAAATATCTCCCGTGAAAACCGATGCTTTACGACTTGAGGTTAAGCTGCGGGAAGGTTTTTCGGGAGGGATACTGGAGTGGAAGGTGGAATAAAACCCGCAGTCGGTGTCCTCACCAACTGCAAAAGACGGGTGAAAGGTTGTTGGTGGTGACACCAACAACGGTCAATGTTCCACCCCGCAGTTAGTGTCCTCACCAACTGCAAAAGATGGGTGAAATGTTGTTGTTGGTGACACCAATAACAGTCAGTGTTCCACCCCGCAGTCGGTGTCCTCACCGACTGCAAAAGACGGGTGAAATGTTGTTGGTGTGACACCAACAACGGTCAATGTTCCACCCCGCAGTCGGTGTCCTCACCAACTGCAAAAGATGGGTGAAATGTTGTTGGTAAAGACGC
>JAADID010000312.1 GCA_013151505.1 Chlorobiota bacterium
CCAAAATTTTCGGCAAATCCCAAATTTGCTGATGCATGATACCTTTCGGATGACTGATGGTAATATCATCCATCGAAACAACCATTTTGGGAAAGTTGTCATTTATTGTTTCAAGCGCCCTGAACTCGCGTTGCCGCGTTTCTTCCGACATTAACAAATAAGCAACCTGAATATAAATTTTAACATCCCCTTTTATGGCAACAAAATCAACTTCGTAATTTTTTTGATACCCGACTTTCACATCAAAACCTTTCCGGAGCAGGTGCATAAAAACAAAGTTTTCAAGCATGGCAGCAATATCGGATTTAAGCTGATCATCTAAATAATTTCTGAAACCAAGATCGTTCACATAAAGTTTCTTTTCACCCGAAAGATGTTCTTTTGTTTTTATTGAATATTTTGGACATTCTCTGATGAGAAAGGCATCCTGCATGTATGAAATAAAGGAGGAAACGGTATAATAATCGGTTTTTCTGTTCCTGCTTTTGTAATATTTTATTATCGCCGGTACCGAGACAAGATTTCCGGTATTATGCACAAGGAATAAAAACAAATCCTCAAGTAAAACATAATCCCTGATTTTATGGCGATACATGATGTCTTTCAAAAGAATGGTATCTTTCAGGGATTGAAAATAATGTCGTTTTGATTCGTCTGATGTCAGGTTGAATGATTCGGGCAGGCCGGTGCTTTCGAGGTAGTGAACGAAAGTATCCTTGTTATTCCCGGTTTGAAAGTAACTCAGATATTCAGGATAAGAAAAGGGAAATACTTCAAAAACCAGGTATCGT
This sequence comes from Chlorobiota bacterium, assembly GCA_013151505.1. Lineage (GTDB taxonomy): Bacteria > Bacteroidota > Bacteroidia > Bacteroidales > F082 > JAADID01. The sequence goes on from JAADID010000312.1 coordinate 792, forward strand.
CCTGATAAAAGCGTTGCCAGTTCCCCGGATAAAAGACATGAGTTGGAACCGGTAATAAAAACTTCATAATCTTCGGCAGGGTGCTGGGCCAGTGAAATGATTATTTTTTCCCATTCTTCAATGTTTTGCACTTCATCAACAATGACATATATCTTTTTTTCAGGTTTTATGGTTTGTTTGTAAAGTTGAAAAAGACGGTCAAGGTCAGCCGCTGTTTTTATTTTTTCAAATTCATAAAGCTCTTTGTTCAGGTAAAAAATATTTTTCGGATTAACCGATTTTTCCGTGATAAGATAATTGATTAACTGCCTTATGATGTAACTTTTGCCGGCCCTTCGCTGACCGACGATCACTTTTACCAGTTTATTGTCTAGGATATTTATCAGTTTATTAAGGTAATCATTCCTGATAAAACCAAGGTCCAGGCCCGGATCAGCGTGCCAATAGTTTATTTTTTCCAGTGATTTTAAAACATCTTTCATGATTGTGGGTTATAACCAAATATATATGCAAATATATAATATTATTTGGTTATAACCGATTATTTGCACATAAAGTTGTATTAAATAGGGTATAACCAGGACTCGCCAGCAGTTCTCATCTTTTCCAAAGTTCGGAACTTTGGAAAAGATTATATTCATCCCCCCCACTGGCTTAAGTCTTCCCGCCCGGCCACAGGCACAGACAGGACTTGAGCCACGTAATCTCCCAAATCAACTTACCTTTACCCAATAATATACTGCTGAAACCGTTTCCCTTTTAAACCGGCTTAGCGACAAGCTACGAGACATGAGCATGACAACCTTCGGAACAGACAGACAAACTCTTTCGGATCTGAATATTTTTCCCCGTGAAAAAGGCGATTTATCCGTTTTCAGCTTCTTCAACAACACCCGGACAAAAGCAGGAAACAACGAACTGGCAGGTATGCTGCGGAGCCCGCTGAATGATCCGGAAAAAATAAATGCAAGGATTTCTGCCATAAAATTTATCCTCGACAATGACCTGAAATGCAAACTGGACAACAAATATCTTGATTTTATCGGATATTACCTGAATCATAACATTCCCGTTCTGAAGGACAGCTTCTTAAGCTCTTTGCATTCTTGGCTCTCGTATAAAATCAAACCGACCAACGATTACTTTGTTATTTCAAGAGGGCTCGATTATCTGAAAAACCACATCAGAATCCTAGCGGAATTTGTTGAGGAATCAGATTCTGCTGAGCTGCCTGAATTTTTCAGACAGTTGAAATCCGAAATGGAAGACATAATGCAATTTCCCCGTTTCAGGTTCTTCATAAAACCGAAAAAACAAAAATTATCATTCAGACAATTAAACCGTTACGATCATTTGATCAGGAAAAAAGAAACGGAGCGGATAAAATCAATTCTCAATCTAACAGGTCTTCTCGATGCTTATTTGTCGGTTGCGGCCGTGGCAAAGGAGCATAAACTGGCATTTCCCGTGCTGAAAGAAACGACCCGGCCCCAACTGAAAATTGACGGTTTGTTTCACCCGTTCATTAAAAAACCGGTGAAAAACGACATTGAGCTGAACGGCAACAGCAATCTATGTTTCGTTACGGGTGCCAATATGGCCGGGAAATCCACATTCCTGAAAACGGTCGGCTTGTGCGTTTATCTGGCCCACGCTGGTTTTCCTGTTCCCGCCAGATCCATGGAAACTTCATTGTTCAACGGTTTATACATGACCATCAATATCCCGGATAACCTGAGCAAAGGGTACAGCCATTTTTACAGCGAGGTGAAAAGGGTAAAAGATATCACCGTGATGATCGGGGAAAAGAAGAGGATTTTCGTGGTATTTGATGAATTGTTCAGGGGGACAAACGTAAAAGATGCTTTTGACGCAACATTAATGATAACCAAAGGATTTACCCGGATCAAAGATTCCATGTTTTTCATTTCCACACAAATCGCCGAAGTAGGCCATGAACTGAAAAAGCTTAAAAAAGTTACGTTCAAATGCTTTCAATCAGAGTTGCATGGGGAAACGCCTGTTTACAATTACCGGTTAACTGACGGAATATCAACCGACCGGCTGGGGCTGACCATCCTGAAAAACGAAAAGATCATTGAATTGATTGATGAAATTGCGAAAGACATTGAGAATAATTGATGGCATTTTTTATAATCAGCTAAACGAAGAGTACAATGTTTCAGGTTCGATCAAAGGAAATTTTTTTATTGATAAGAATTACACCTTCACGGATGACACCGGTCGGTCGGATATCCGGAGGAGAGGTCAGTTTTGTGCCCGGAACAGAGGGGTTAACCCATATACTGCCCACAGGCCAACGCACTCGTCATTAGTTCATTCTACTAATGACGAATCTGGGTTAAAAAAGAGCTTTTCAGCATTTTTAAAGGCGATCATTTGTCCGACATTTTTAGGTATTTTTTCGAAAAGTCCGTTATAGCGTGCCATCACCTTTCCCAATAAGTCGAAATGCCCGCACAAATCACTGCCAATCATAATGCGGTCGGGGTATTCAAGAATAACTTCATCTATCCAGTACTGTTTCGGAATGAATATTTCATTTGATTTTTTTCCGGCATCGCAAATCACATCATCATATACGACCCAGGAAAGATCCACATAAAGATTGGGATACATGTTTAGCATACCGTTCACCATATTGTGGTAATTCTTATGTATTACTCTTCGCGATATGCCACAATGTGCCCAGATAAAAGTAGTGTCGGGATGTTTTTCTATACTTTCGCTTATTTCGTGCAGATATTCATATTTGTCATGAATGCCTATTGAAGTGCTGTTCTGGTGCAAACAAACAGGAATCTTTTTCCCGGCACAAAATTCATAAATCGGATCCATGGCGGGATGGTTCGCTCTTGCCGTTTCTTCAAGCGTCAGGTTTGTCAGATCATCATGCCTGAGAAGCACTTCGCCAATGCCTTTCCAGAAAGGGTATTTTTCAAACATATCTGTTACGTAATCTATTGCGCAACGGTCTGTCGGGTTAAATGCACACAGTGTCGGCGCAAATTTCTTCTGTTGTTCAGTGGTGAGCTTCAGATATTCCTGCGCAACAATTTCATCCGAAGCAGAGAAATAATAACATTTTGAATTATCTCCCAGATAATAGGTTGGCTTCAGGGGGTCGAAATAGTCCCATTTCTTTTTTACCGGCAAACCGAATACCACATTTTTACTGACATTGGCCTTCTCCATCGAACTTAACAGCGGCTCAAAACCATCTGTATTTTGAAGAAAGTCCACAAAGTGTAAATGCATGTCAATTACCGGAATAACAGTCCTTTCGTCCTCGAGCACTCCGATTCTCCTTTCAAATTCATGATTTAAACTCATATCATTTTGACTTTAATTAAACCTGGTTTTTCCGGCAGGTAAGCCGAATCCGAAATACCCGGAAGTAAATAAACCGATACTCCGGCCCCTGGTTTCAGAAAATTCTTCATCATTCAAAGTTACACTTTTCCGTCGAGACGTTCAAGCCAGGTCTCAAAATCAGCTTATATTTACTCTATAATTAAACGCTACTGCCGTTTCCCTAAAAACCGGCTTACCGGCACAGTCCCGGGATATCTTCATGACAGCTTTTTGAACAGGCAAGCGTTTCCGGATTTAAAGCATAATTTTTTTATTTTTACCCGTGACGAGCAGGTTTTGGCTGACAATTATAAACTCCGTAAATCAGTTTTTGTGAAAAATTTCATCCGGGTCAGTTTTGTGATGGCAATAATGCATGTATTGTGTTCAAATTTGCTACCTGCCCAGGATGCCCGTATTTTTAACAACTCAAGACACAAAATAGGGTTTATCACCGGTTATGGAGGGAGAAATATATCGCAGTTGCTTGATAAAGACAAAACGAAAAACAACTACGATTACAAGGTTGTATTTTTTCAGTTACAATATTATTATTCGGTTCTGATAAAAAAATCTTTTGGCCTGGATATCCTGATTCAGCCTCAATACAACATAACAGAGTTCAAATATCTTTATTACCGGTCAGTTGAAAAAACAAACGGATATGAGTATGGCCTTAACATCGGTTTATTGGCAAGGATAAATGTGCTTACCGACGCTTTCAGTTTTTATTTTTTCCTTAGCTCAGGGCCGCATTACATTCCTGAAATGCCCGAAAGGCAGACCGGAGGATTTCTCTTTTCAAGTAATGTATTCCTCGGCGTGAATATCAGGATCGTAAAAAACCTTTATCTCGATATCAGGCCGGGCTTGAGGCATCTCAGCAACCTGAATCTTAAACTCCCGAATTACGGCATAAATAACCTGGTTATCAGCGGGGGGGTGATGTATGTTTTTAAACCGAAAGCACATAATTAATCGGCTAAATGAATTAAAAAATCTTTTCAAAAATCATCTTGTCGTTTCACAAGGAATGTTTAATTTTGCAGTCTTTTAAAACAGGGCCTATAGCTCAGTTGGTTAGAGCACCTGACTCATAATCAGGTGGTCCCAGGTTCAAGTCCTGGTGGGCCCACGAAAGCCACTCTGTAACAGGGTGGTTTTTTATTTATACACTTATTTCCTTCAACCCCTCCTTCCATCTTTTCCTTTTTCGTACCAGTCAATGTTTCTAAAATCGTCCCTGTACCTGAAAAATAATTATTAAAGATTATAAACCATCGTGGAAACATGGTATTCAAACCATTCTTTGAACATCTCAAAGCTGATGGTCTCAGGCCAGTCATTACTGTCGGTCCATAGAGCCATAAGCTCATTCTCAAAAATTTCAATGTAATGCCTAGCAACGAAAGGGTCAATATCTTCAGGGCCTGAAATATCGTCATCAAGATCATCCACAAGGTAAGTGTTGCCCTCGAAGAAGTCTTCCGGTTTCATGGGGTCCACGGGGTCGAGTGAGTTGATCCAGTCAATCAACGGCTGTTTGGGTTTTACAAAAATGGCTGCTTTTTCCAGCCAAGGGAGCATGTCCATCGCGAGGTAATCATCTGGCTCCTCATCAACAGGGAAGAAAACGTCATTACCGGGTTCTTTTTGTTCGTTTTTTTGTTTTTCGGTCATAATTACGTTATTTACACGACTTTATTAATATTTTGTAATCTTTTTTTGTATACTTGCTGTTTACGAGACCGTTCCTTGCCGTATGTCCTTGGCATGGCCTCGAAGAGTCCTTGGTTTGAAACCGGGGTTTTTTATTTCATTATTTACAGTTCTATTATTCTTTGTATTGAAAAACCTTTTTGTTCGTTGTATTTCACATAACCCAACTGATTAGTTATCATTTTTGTTTTTCCGATTTCAAATCCGGGTATATTGGTATGATGGTGCCCGAAAATCCAGTAATCAAAATGGCTTTGTTGAATAAAATCAAAGAGTTCCACGGCAAAGGCGTTGTTTACCGGGCTGTTTTTATACTTTTTGGGATAGTTGATCAACGTAGGTACGTGATGAGTTATCATAACGGATTGTACCTGGCGTCTTTCCCGACTGATCTGGTTAAGAAATTCCAGTGCGGAGTGATGAAGCCTGTTAAAATGTTCGGGAAGGAATGCCCCGGTATTATATTTTATGACATGAAAATCAGATACTCCCTGTCTGATATCGAATTCGTTTTCCGGCTTGATGTAGCTCCATAATGTACTGAAATACAGCGTAATTCCATCCAAATCAACTTGCACATTATCCACAACAAATACATTTTCACGGATTTGACGGAATTGCTCATTTTCGAAAGTTGATATATCCGAGTAATAGTATTCATGGTTTCCGGGAAGCCAGTAAACAGTTTCAAATTCGCTGGAAACATCATTAAAAAATTCATAGTCTTTGTCATTCAGCGCAAAAGGAAGAATGTCACCGGCCAGTATCAGAATATCTCCGACAGATTCTATAGGGTTTTCTTTTAAATACCGGCGGTTTTCAGGGAACTCAAGATGCAGATCCGAACAATACTGAATTTTCATAAAATTTGTTATTCAACGTGTATAAAAATCGCTAAAATTCATACATAACTGAAAAATGTGTATAAATTTTTAACATAAATGATACCTGAAAAGATACACCCCCTTTCTTTTTTTAAATAACCAACATAGAACCTGCCAAATAAAAGCTTATTTTTATACAGTTGCAATTCTGGCCCGGAGGGGATTTTAATACCAATTGATTTACTTTCCAAAGCAGGGTTCGGCGAGCAGAACTTTAATCTTTCAATCTTATTAAACCAAATTATTATGACCCCGGAAACAAAACATTTTCTCTGCCGCAATAATGCCTGTGCGGGAGGAAATATCGGCGGTGCCATTATTGAATACCAGGAAACCAAAGAAAATTTTTACCAGTGTCCGCATTGTGGACAAAGATATCTGATTCTTAAAGATGGAACAATTGTCGCCTTTTTTGATGAGATAATATTTGATAGTTTTTCGTCTTGCAACGAATTTCAGGATCAGTTCTATTCAAAAGAATTGTATATAAATAAACTGGTCATCAGAGGTATCAGCGATAATGAGAATTTTATTTCGACCATAGCTTTTCGCAAATGCTGGTTCGACGAGGTGTATATCGAAAGTACGGATATTGAAACAACCTGTTATCCGATAGCATTTGACGATTGTACAATAGATCGGTTTTACATCAGGGATAATGCCAGGATTTCACACAAAAACAGGTATGATTTCTGGAGCCCCTATCATTTTTTTGGTATCAATATCATCCGCACCGGGATAAAAGAAATATTTGAGATCAGTGATATGAACAGTTCGCTGTGCATTATTGATTCGATTATTGCATGCCCGCTCAATATTCAGGACAGTGTAATTGACGATCTGGTGTTGGTGAACAATAATCCGGATTTTACCGTCGCTGCCGATAAAAACTCAACAATTTTCAAAAACGTTGCCGTAATTGACCAAACGGCGCCCGTAAAGGATTTTACTGCGGAAGCAGGTAAAAGCAACGCCGGGCGGAAAATCATCGAAGAGATAATCATTGATCCTGACGCAACAGGAGTGCTGTTTCTGTCGGATGCAGAAGTCAAAAACATCGTCTTTCCTGAAGATGCAACAGTAAATGCCCGGTTGATATTTAACAACTGCCTCATTCACAATCTTCAGAATCAATCAAGGGCATTTAAAAGGGATTTGGTGTTTAAGACCTGCCGGTTTTTATCGGACATGGAATTTTCGAGGATTGACTTTGAGGGTGATCTTGTGTTTGAAGGATGTGTTTTTGAAGAAGAATTTGCGCTGGATGTATTACATGTCAACAAAGACCTCCATTTGAGCTACTCATTGTTCAAAAATGATGTTGATATCTCCCAGGTAACCGTTGGTAATTACTTTATCACACATTTTTCACGGTATGCCGGAATGTTTGCGTTAGACCGGATTGATGTCAAAAGAAATCTGACCATTGGGAGTTTTATTTTTGAGAAGGTGCTGAAAATCAGTTTATGTGAAGTAGGCGGCGATCTCTTTATCAAGCGGGGGCATTCGCAGGGGAGCATTCAACTCGACAATTTACAGGCAGGCAATTTAACCGTTGCCGAGATACTGATAAATAAAGACCTGTCAATTACTTTCACGGAGGTTAGGGGTGATATCACTTTTGAGTCGTTTGAGATACTCGGAGGATTTGGAGAGCATGGAGTAAATTTTTTAAAATCAAACCGTTTTCGTTTCATAAAAATGACAAGCCGGGGAGAACTGAACCTGTTCAACCTCGACGCAAACATGCTGTTCATTATTTCATCTACTTTTAAAAAAGATCTTAATTTTTATACTCCCCGTATTTCCGACCGTACCAGTATCCAGGACAACCTGTTTGCAGATTCTCTCCGGCTTGACAACATGACGGCCGGAGATATCAATATAAGTAAAAACAAAATACTGAATTGTCTGTGGCTGACAAATAACGAGCTGGATGATCTTGTTGTCGAAGATTTTGATATCCGGCAACTCGAGATCACCGCGGGCGTTTACGGCAGTATAACCGTTAGAAAAGGTGAAGTGTGGCACTTTACGTTGAATGACCTCATAAGTCGCAAATCGGTATTAATCAAAGATCAAAAGATACTGCACAGTGCCGAGGTGCTGAACAACAGGTTCGACTTTAATCTCGCTATCCAGGGACGTAGTTTCGAAACACCATTTTATCTCGACAACAATCAGATCAGCGGTAAGCTGGAACTGGGAGGTATGGATCAGAGCGAGGGATATAACGGTGAATATTTCAAAAAACCGGTTTCGATAAGTAACAACAGGATTGGAAGCGCCACTTTTATCCAGACAACTTTTCATTCTTCAGCCTGTATGAACAACAACTATTTTGAAGGAAACGTAAATATCTATGACGGCTTTTTTGAAAAAGGGCTGGATTTCTCGGATAATTATATCGGCGGAACCATCATTTTTAACAGTACTTTCCTTAAAGACGTTTTGATCCTTGATCATGCTTTTCTCGACAAACGGATGAGTTTTGTTAATTCACAAATTATAGAATACAGTTTTTTTGATGCCACGCTCAATGGCTTCAGCATTCCCGGAAACTGGAAAATCATCGGTGGAAAACTCCGGCATGCCGAAAAGGTTTTTAAAGAGATACCACAGGATACGAATCAAGCAGATAGCGGAGAAAAAGCACCGGATACCGTTTCAGAAAACGGAGGAAACAATCCGGACACAGGCAATCAGAAAAAGGAAAGGGTGAAATACATTCTGGCTGATGAAAACCTGGAATCAAAGATCAAAACAGACAAAACACCTATTACCTATAACATCATTAAAAAGTATGTTCTTGAAAAGAAGAATTTCCTGAAGCGGGCGCTGGATAGCTGGAGTGATTTACAATGTCTGGTATTTATCTATGAAGAAAATCTTGAAAAGATCAAAACGTCCTTTGAAGTTGGTGAAAAAATAATTGCTTACAGGGAGATGATCGAAAAAATCCTGTCACGGGAATATTTAACTGTCTATTATGGTTTTCATGACGAAGATGTCATCAATGACCTGAAAAACGTATCAGCATATTTTTACAGTGAAGAACGTTCTTTTGAAGATGAAGATGTAAATGAGCTTTATGGAAAACTGAAAGAATTCTTCGTTGGTTTTGCTTTCTGCCTGGAACACTTTCATAAAAAAACCATTTTCTTTGATTTTGTTGATAAAAAAGAGGCGGAAAAAAACCTGAAAGCCGATCTGTATGAACGTTTACAGGATCAATACCTTGTTATCCGGGGTGTTTTCGGTGACAGCGGTGAACTGGGAAATGAGGACAGGGCTTATTATCAGTGGATGCATAACCGGAATATGTATGACAAGGAAAAAGCAAAATGGTCGAAACCCGTTTACCGGATGAAGCAGGTCATATTTGAGTGGATGTTCGGATGGGGAGTGAACCTTTACCGCATACTTTTGTCCACCGTCATCATGATGTTTATCTTTTCATTTATTTACCAGTTTATTTTTATTCAAAATCCTGATCTTTCCATCAAATACGATGAGGTGATGGTGCCGGCGGCCGACATAACCTATCCCAGGACTCTCTTTTTATCGCTTTCAACGACCTTCAGTGCTTTTATGGGTGACTGGGCTCCCATCGGCTCCGGGCCAATCAAAGTACTGATGACCATACATTCCATACTCGGGGTGTTATTTGTCACATTTATGGTAGCTGCCTTCGGTAGAAAAATGCTGCGATGAAACGGTCATTCAAAAATGCCCAAGTTTTTTATTCGTAACAACCTAAAACCCGCAGGTGTTTTTTATTCGCCGCAGACGAAACGGATTTACGCCTGTCTGCCGACAAGGCAGGCATTCGCGGCTTTTTATTTTTCAGACATGCGGATTTTCGGAACAGACAGGAAAAGCATTTCACAAAATGTTGTATAAAATTTGCGTCAAAAATCAGGCAACAAATCAATATTTTCATTAGCTTGCAGGCACTTAAACTTATGGAAACTATGGACATTGAAGCTATTATTTTCGACTTTGGTGGTGTTATTCTTGACATTGATCCCAAGCTGACAATGAAAGAATTTGAAAAGCTGGGCGCCAGAAAACTGAACAAAGATCAAACACGTGAATTTGTTGAGAAAATTGTCGCAAAGTTTGAACGCGGGATTTTTACTCCCGAGGTCTTTCGCACCAAAATAAAGGAGTTTTTAAAATTCGAAGCCGATGACAACCAGATTGATGACGCCTGGAATGCTTTGCTTTACGACATCCCGGCCGAACGGATCAGGGTTATCGAACAGGTTAGGAATAACTACAGGATCTTCCTGCTCAGCAATTCCAATGAAGTGCATTACGACCTGTATGTCAGAGACCTTCAACTCCGGTTCGGCTATCGCGAGTTTGATGAATTGTTTGAAAAATCTTATTTTTCATTTGATACACATTTGTCGAAACCCAATCCCGAAGCGTTCGAGTTCATCATCAACCAGGAGGAGTTGACCCCTTCGAAAACACTGTTTATTGACGACAGGGAAAATAACATAAAGGCCGCATCGTCGCTTGGGTTAAGAACTTACCTGCTCAAACCGCCCGAAAGGATCAGGGATATTTTTAAAGACGGAATGCTGAAAAAAGATTTGAAGATCGGTTAGAATTGTCCTAATTAATGGCGCTGTTGCCTACCGCTGTTCGGGATTTATAATCCCGAACAAATTACATTGAATATCAACTCTATACGATATCTGTGAAAAGTAAATCTTCCGGATTTCAAATCCGGAAGAGCATTTAAGTGCAATTAGTTCAATTAGCGCATTTTATCACCGGTAAAACTCCCTGATTTCTTCCAGTATCTCCTTTACCTTTTCAAAAGTCACCGCCTCCATCAACTGTTGCCTGAATGGCTTGAAATGGGGGTAATTTTTAAAATACCCTGCCCAGTGCTTACGCATCTCGAGTACACCTCGCTTCTCCCCTTTCCAGTCAATTGACCTTTCGAGATGGATCAGGCTGATCCTGATGCGTTCATGTATATCGGGAGGAGGTAATAATTCGCCGGTTTCGAGGTAATGTTTTATTTCTTTGAATATCCAGGGATTTCCATAAGATGCACGGCCTATCATCAGCCCGTCAACACCATATTTATCCTTGAATCTTTTGGCTGATTCTGCATCGGTTACATCACCGTTGCCAAATACGGGAATATACATTCTCGGATTGTTTTTCACTTCACCGATTAGGGCCCAGTTGGCCGGAACCCGGGGTTTTTGCGTACGTGTCCGCCCGTGGACGGTGATGGCCTTTATTCCTGTATCCTGAAGACGCTCGGCGATTTCCACAATGTCTTTGTGTTCGTCATCATAACCCAGGCGGGTCTTAACCGTCACGGGCAGGCTCACCGCTTTGACTACTTCGGCGGTCATTTTGACCATTTTGGGAATGTCATTCAGGATGCCTGCCCCGGCGCCTTTGGCAACTACTTTCCGCACCGGACAACCGAAATTGATGTCGATCAGGTCGGGATCAGCCCGTTCGGCATATTGTGCTGCCTTGACCATTGATTCGATATCGTGTCCGAATATCTGAATCCCGATTGGGCGTTCAAATTCATCGAAATCCAGCTTTTTCACGCTTTTGTCCGCATCCCTGATCAACCCTTCGGAAGAGATAAACTCGGTGTACATCATATCGGCTCCCATCATCTTGCAGACGTACCGGAAAGGAGGATCGGTTACATCCTCCATGGGGGCCAGCAGAACCGGGAAATCTCCCAGTGATATATCGCCAATGGTCACCATAATTATCAGGGATTCTTTATTAATAATTTTATCGGGGGTGCAAAAATATTAAATTTGCCCTTTTTTGGCGGGAAATTCCATGAAACACTTTGGTTTTTTACAGAATCTGTCACCCTGGGGAAAGATTTTTCTTTTAACGGCGCTTATCATGATGTCCGCTTTACTGACTGCTTTCGGGGGGCTATTGATCGGAAAACTGGTCTTCGGTGTAAGTCTGGAATCCGTTGCTGCGATGTTATCCAACCCCGTAACTCCAAGAGCCATTGCCTATATGAAGTTTTACCAGTTGATCAATCAGCTTGGTTTTTTCATCATTCCGGTTTTTCTGTTCACCTTTCTGATAAGCCCTTCGCCGTCGGGTTATCTTACCCTGAACAGGAGTCCGGGAGGAATTGCACTCTTAATATCTGCATTGGTCATTTATTCGGTATTACCTTTCAATCATTTTCTGACAGAGTTGAACATGGATTTCAAATTTCCCGGCTTTCTGCATTCCGTCGAAGAATGGATGAAGGCTAAAGAAATCCAGGCCGGAAAAATCACGGAAACCATTCTTAAAACCAGAACATACAGTGGGCTGGCGGTCAACCTGGTTGTGGTTGCACTGATCCCTGCTTTCGGGGAGGAGTTATTATTCCGGGCAACAGGTATCAATCTCTTAAAAGAGCTGACAAAGAATGTTCATTGGGCCATCATCATCAGTTCTTTTGTTTTCGCTTTTTTACATTTTCAGTTTTTAAGTTTCCTGCCGCGTTTTTTGTTGGGAATGCTACTGGGTTATCTTTTTGTCATCACAAAGAATATCTGGATACCGGTTTTTGCCCATTTTGTGAATAATGCTTCTTCAATTATTATCTTTTACCTTTATTATAATGGCTCGATCGAAATCTCAATGGATGATTTTGGGGCAACTCAAAATACCGTTTATATTATCGGCAGCCTGCTGATCACACTTTGGCTGATGTTTATGCTTTATCATAAAGAAGGAGCAAACAGGACGGGACTGGGGTGAGGCTGAAAAAAGAAACGGGAATCAAGAAACAGGAACCAGGAGTCAAGACATAAGACAACCCTTCCCCGTTTTCCAATTTTCAGCATCCAGTATCAAATATCCAGTATCCAGCAAAAAAGGGATACCGCAGCATCCCTTTTATTTATTTTAATCGCAATCTGTTCAGCCTTATTTTTTCGGGGCTTTTTTACGTGAAGAATAATTGATTTTAAAAGCACCCGCTTTTCGAAGTTGCTGTTTAATGTCGGTAACAATACCCATTCTCGTGTCTTTATTCACCTTGAGCGAAGTTGTGATCTTCTGACGGTCGGCTTCCGGTCGTGCCTGCCTTTCTTTGGCGACAAATTCCTGAATATCATCCACCGTGGCAAACTGGTCATTCAACTGGATACGGGTATTTGTTCCGTAAAGTTTTGATCGCACCGGCGGGCCGACATAAATATAACTTACCAGCGACTTTTTCTCAAGTTTTTGTATCTGGGTGGCTACCGGCAGTTTTATTGTCACCTTATAGGTTACTTCACGCATAACGGTAGTAACCATAAAGAAGAACAACAACATGAAAATAATGTCAGGGAGCGAGGAGGTATTGATCATACCGACACTCCGGCCTTTTCTTAATTTAAATCTTGCCATTTTATTTACCTCCTATATTTTCTGGTTCGGCTTCTGAAATACGTATAGGAATAATTTTGTTAACGGCATCAATCTTCTTCTTATTGACCAACTGATTATAATTCACCCCGAAAAACTCGCGGGCAGTCTGGTTTCTCATATCATTAAATGCCGCCGCGAGGGCATCCTGAACGGCAATGTACATATCATACGATGTACCCCGGTCATTTTTCAGCGAGATGATTCCTTTTGAAACCCAGACTTCCTTTCCCAGTTCGGGAATCATTTTCTGTTCGACTTCCGGATAATCAGGGTTGTCACGGTGAATTGACATAAAATCAATTGCCTTGTCTTTCAGTTGGGAAAGTTCCATCCGTTTTCCGTTAACCATCAGCATATCGCGGCTGTTGACAAGAACTTTCAGGACATTTCTGTCTTTCACCTTTACATTTTCCTCAGGATTTTCAACCGGTGGCGGCAGCTTACGGGTAATACCCGTATCCACATCCATTGTAGTTGTAACCAGGAAGAAAATAAGCAGAAGGAATGCGATGTCAGCCATCGAACCTGCATTGATCTCCGGTGCTTGTCTTTTTGCCATAACCGATACTATTTAAATGGTTTGATAATCATTGAGAACAGAACCGACAATACGGCGATACAAAACAGGAAAAAGGTAACATACAATCCCATTCCAACCAGTTTACTTACCTGGGCCGTGGTATTCAGTTCTTCAAGACGAAGAGCAGAAAGTTCATTACCAGCTATAAAATAACTGATTATTAAAATAACGGCCAGGATTATCAGGCTGACTAACAGTTTCAGGGCGTTTTTGGGATGCGAAACAAAACCATAAATAGGAGATATAATCATGATAATCACACCCAAGATCAGCAACAAAATACTCCAGCCAATGTAACTTTCTACCGAAATAATATTCGTATAGAAGAGTATTCCGAGCAGAACTACAAAACCGAGTAAAATGTATAATATCCACTTTGTAACATTAGCAACGCTATCTTTCATTTTACTTTATTTTTTAGAAAATTTTGAAAGCAAATCTATGAATGCAATTGAAGAATCCTCCATGTCATTAACCAGGCCTTCAATCTTTGAGATAATGTAATTGTAAAAGATTTGAAGGATAATGGCAACAATCAGTCCGAATACGGTTGTCAGCAAGGCTACTTTAATACCGCCTGCCACAATTGTCGGGGAAATGTCGCCGGCCACTTCAATGGCGTCAAAAGCTTCGATCATCCCGATTACAGTTCCCATAAATCCAAGCATAGGGGCTACTGCGATGAAAAGGGATATCCAGCTTACACCGCTTTCAAGCCGTCCGGTAACCACACTACCGTATGCAACAATAGCTTTTTCAACTTCCTCCATGCCGTCATCATAACGGTTGAGACCTTCGCTGAATATACTGGCCACGGGGCCGCGTGTGTTGCGAACAATATCTTTTGCCGCATCAATTCCACCCGAGCCAAGTGCTTCTTCGAGTTTACCCAGCAATTTCCTGGTATTTACCGAAGCCAGGCTAAGGTAAATGATCCTTTCAATGCTAATAGCCAGACCAAAGATCAGGGCAAGCAAAACAATGCCCATAAATCCGGGGCCCCCTTCGATAAATTTTTCTTTTAATACCTCATTAAAGGATTTTGGCTTTTGAGGTTCCTGAACCTCAACAGGCGTGGTTTTTGTAACCTCCACGGTAGCCGTATCTTCAGTTGCCTGTACATTTGTTGTGTCCTGACCTGTTACTTCCTGTGCTGTAACGTTTGCAGGTAACCCTATTGTTACCAAGGCAATAATTGAAAAAAGAGCGATTAATTTTTTCATGATTTGAAAATTGATTTTTCCGTTTTAAATTTAATTATTTCCAGAGTGACAAAGGTAAAAATTTATTTGTTTTATACAATTTTATTTAAACCCACTCTCTCATTCCTGTTTTCTGCTTGGTTTGTGATACTAAAATATAAGATCTGTTTTAACCGATTCCGTTTAAAAAATTAGTTGCATCGAGAACGCGAATCTTCCCCCGGAATGCCCGCCTGACCTTATTCGGGCGGCCCTTTGGCAGACATCGCGGTACGTTTTTGCACACTTACTTTTTCACGTTTACTTTGCGGAGAGGGCGGGATTCGAACCCGCGGTACGCTTTTGGCGCACACACGCTTTCCAGGCGTGCCTCTTCAGCCACTCGAGCACCTCTCCTGTTCCTTCAAAAAGGACGCCAAAAGTAAAAAATATTATTAAACTGTAATCTCACCCCGCAATGAAGTTTGCATCAATTGTTTTACGACCGTCGGGTCAGTATATTTATCCATCAGATACATCAGTTTTGTCAAAGCAGCTTCGGTAGTGATATCCAGGCCGCTGACAACCCCGGCTTTTGCCAGGCCGATGCCGGTAGTGTATTTTTCCTGCTCAACAGTTCCGGTCATGCATTGCGAAACATTGACCAGTATGATATCCTGCGAAACGGCTTTGGCTATCAAATCCAGAAACCACTTGCCGGAAAGCGCATTGCCCGCTCCGAAAGTTTCGAGGACAATTGCTTTCAATCCTGATTTAAATAAAACACCTTCAATAAATCCGGGCGTAATTCCCGGAAACATTTTCAAAACACCCACATTCCGGTTCAAATGCCTATGAATTTTTAATTTTTTAAAGTTCGGATTCAGAATAGAAGGCCGGTTGTATTTTATGGAAATTCCCACCTCGGCCAGCGCGGGGTAATTCGGAGAAACAAATGCATTGAAATTCTCCGCATTGTATTTAACCGTCCGGTTGCCACGCAGGAGGCGATTCTCGAAATATATACAAACTTCCGGTACAAGCGGGGTGTCATCTTCCCTCGCAGCAGCTATTTCGATGGCTGTAATGAAATTCTCACGACCGTCAGTACGTATTTCTCCCAACGGCAACTGCGAACCGGTAAGAATAACAGGCTTGTTCAGGTTCTCCAGCATAAAGCTCAGAGCAGATGCGGTGTAAGCCATGGTATCCGAGCCGTGCAGGATGACAAACCCGTCGTAAGATTCATAATTTTTCTGAATGATGGCTGCAAGTTCAGCCCAATCTGCTGTCGTGATATCTGACGAATCGAGTGGCGGTTCAAAGCAATGAAAATCAAGGTGGTAATGAAATCTTCTGAGCACGGGGATCTGCTCGTAAATCCCATTAAAATTAAAAGGCGCCAGCGTTCCGGTTTTTTCGTCTTTAATCATGCCAATGGTGCCGCCGGTATATATGATCAATACAGAAGTCCTGTCCATCATCAGTGTTGTTGTTTCCTGTTTATATTAAATAGCTTCATTGCATTTGCGCTTGTCTTTCCTGCAATTTCTTCTATCGCAATATTTTTTATTTCAGCCAGTTTGCTTGCAATCAGCCGGACATAGGCGCTTTCGTTACGCTTACCCCGGTAAGGGGCAGGGGTAAGAAACGGCGAATCGGTTTCCAGCAACAGAAAGTCCGGCGGGATGTCTTTCACCACCTGGTCAAGCCCTGAATTTTTGAATGTCAACACCCCTCCGATCCCCATAAAAAAGCCCATTTCCATTATTTTTTCCGCTTGTTCATTCGTTCCGGTGAAACAATGGAAAACGCCTTTCAGGCTGCCGGTATGTTCGTCTTTCACAATATTGTAAACCTCATCAAACGAATCCCTTGTATGAATGGATACCGGCATACTTAACTTTTTCGCCAGCTTTAATTGTCGCCTGAATGCATCTTCCTGCTGTGCTTTAAAAGTCTTGTCCCAATACAGATCAATACCAATTTCACCAACAGCTATGTAAGGATGTTTTTCAAGCTGATCCTCAACCGTTGCTAATTCTTCTTCATAATTATCTCCTACAGATGTGGGATGCAGACCCATCATCGGAAAGCAGTTGTCAGGAAATTCACTGCATAATGCCATCATATTATCTACGGAGCCTTTGTCAATATTAGGTAGGAGCATCATTTCCACACCTTCAGCAATGGCTCGTTCAACCACCTGTATCCGGTCGTTGTCAAATTGCTCAAGATACAAATGTGTATGGCTGTCAACAAAAAACATGGCGCAAAAATAGAGGAAATCTTATTGGAGCTGATTAAACTGCACGAATGATTTTACATAATGAATTCTGTGAAAAAACAAATCACAACAAATCTGTGAAAATCTGTGTCAAATCATAAAAACGGGCTTAATTTTATCCGTCAGTTGCCGGACAGGTTTTTGATATACTGGTTGATTTCTTTAATTGGAAATTATAATTATAGAAAATACATTGTAAAAAAACGAATAGAAAAGAAGACCTGAATAAATCAATGACTTTTAACGTTCAAAGCAAATAAGGTTGGGTTTTATTAGGTGCTATAGGCTACTAAGGTATTTTTTTCGATAAGGTTTTTTTCCGAAGGACCCCGGGAGAGATACCTCCGGAATAATGAAGTTTGGCAGGTTCCGGTTTAAAAAACCTTATTTCAAGGTACTAAATGCAAACAATCAGTCAATCACCTTAGTAGCCATATATTGTAAAGTTAAAACTGACCTTATTACCTTATTTTCTCGATGTTCTGTTCGTAGAATTTAATAAACTCTTCATATTCCTCTGCAAAACTTACTTTCTTGTGGTGTTCCGGCTGGTTTAAAATGTATTTGCAGACAGTGTCAATATCTGATTTTGAAACGGAAAACGCAGAAGCCGATTGTGGCCAGGCAAATTTCCCAATGGCAAGTTTGTTTTCATTGATAAAACGTTCAGAACTGTCAGCTACTATTGTAGCCAATTGTCAAAATTAATTGTTAATTCGTTTTCAAAACATCAAAATATAATTTAGCCTAAAAACGCTGTGAGCATCTATCTCAAAAAATTAAAAGATTACTTTTGCCGGAACAAAAACAGAAAACATTGAGGGTTTGTATTTTTTGCGGCTCAAGCATGGGCTATGACGTTGTGTACCGGAAGGCAGCCCATGAAGTTGCCCGGTTTTTTATTGATAACAATATCGGACTGGTCTATGGTGGTGCCAACGTGGGGCTGATGAAAGTCCTTGCCGATGAGATGCTGGCCGAAAACAAAGAAGTAATCGGCATTATGCCCACAAAACTGATCCGTAATGAAGTGGCACATAACGGATTAACCCGAATGATCCATGTGGAAAGCATGGCCGAACGGAAAGAAAAGATGGTGGAACTTTCCGACGGCTTCATCACGCTACCCGGCGGTTTCGGGACGATTGACGAACTGTCGGAAATACTCACTTTTAACCAACTCCGGATAATGGACAAGCCGCTCGGTATTCTGAATATCAACAGCTATTTTGACAAGCTGTTGCAATTTTTCGACCATGCCGTACGCGAAGGATTTGTAAGGAAAGAACACCGTGAGAATCTTATTATTTCTGACAACATTCATGATCTGTTTGAAAAAATGAGCGAATACAAACCCCTGACCATCGGGAAGTGGATCAAAGACATTGTAAAAGAAAGTCATTCATAATATGCTGATCATTGGTATTACAGGGACGCTGGGAGCAGGCAAAGGTACCATTGTGGATTACCTTGTCAGAAAAAAAGGGTTTGCTCATTTTTCGGTCAGGCAATACCTTATTAATGTAATGAAACAAAAAGGGCTGGAGGTCAACCGTGATAATATGGTGGTCACTGCCAACGAGTTGCGTGCAAAACATTCCCCTTCGTTCATCATTGAAGAACTTTATGCAAATGCCCTGAAACAAAAGAAAAATGCCGTGATCGAAAGTATCCGCACGCCCGGAGAGATTGATTTTCTGAAAAAACAGGGGAACTTCCTGCTACTCGCTGTGGATGCCGACCCCGGAATCAGGTACGAAAGAATAAAATTAAGGCAGTCGGACACGGACCATATTGATTTTAAAACTTTCCTGGAAAACGAACAGCGAGAGATGACCGCTACTGACCCCAACAACCAAAACCTGCGCGCCTGTATCGAGCGGGCCGACATTAAACTCATAAACAACGGTACGCGTGAAGAGCTTTACCGGCAACTCGAAGAAAAACTGAAATTATAGCCGATGAAAAAAGAGGGAAATAAAAAGTTCAAGACTTCGGATGTTGTCCTGATTTCATCCTCCCATCTTTTACATGATATTTATTCTTCTTTTCTGGCTCCGCTCCGGCCGCTTCTGATTGAAAAGTTCGGAATTTCGCTGGCGCTGGCTTCCGTGTGGGACCTTGTCCAGCGGGTCCCCTGGTTTTTCAATCCTTTCATTGGCATGATCGCCGAAAAAACAGCAGCCCGTTATTTTGTGATCATCACACCGGCAGTTACCGCCGTATCCATGAGCCTGCTCGGTGTAGCCGACTCATTTACGATGGTAGCCGTACTGCTCTTCGTGATGGGCGTCAGCAGCGCTTTGTTTCATGTGCCGTCACCCGTCATGGTGAAAAAGCTGGCCGGCAGCTATACGGGTCAGGGCATGAGTTTTTTTATGTTTGGCGGCGAAATGGCTCGGACGCTCGGCCCCCTGGTCATCACAGGCGCCGTTTCCATCTGGGGACTTGAAGGGACATGGAAGCTGATCCCTTTCGGGCTGCTGGCTTCGTTTATCCTTTACTTCAAATTACGAAATATTCAAATCTCATCCGATCTGAAAGCCGGGGAAAAGCCCACCGGCTTCGGACGGATCATTAAAAAATATTTTCCTTTCTTCATGATCCTGGTGGGATTTACGTTGTTCCGGTCAATCATGAAATCAGGACTGGCGGCTTTTCTGCCAACCTATTTTTTCAATGAAAAAGGGGAAACCTTGTGGTTTGCCAATTCTGCCCTTGCCGTTTTCCAACTTGCCGGTGCGGTCGGAACATTCTTTGCCG
>JAADID010000224.1 GCA_013151505.1 Chlorobiota bacterium
CTTTATCAAACAGGAAGACATGTTGCTCTTTATAGGCAAAAACGTCAGCGAGTTTATAAGCAAGAATAACTACGTTTTCGATACAATAATGAGAGGGATACACAATCATGCTGAGTTTCAGCAATTGTTATCCGATCCAAACAGAAATTCCATGATTATGTCAAGTTTTCTCTATCAAATTTTCAAAAACTATCCGAAAGGAAAAATTACTTGTTTGGATCATGTCATTGGGGGCTCATTCAAATACGAGGAAAACCTTGATCTGTTTAATTGGAAATTAAATGGGGACACGGCCACAATAAGTGGTTTCAAAGTACAAAACGCTACCTGCAACTTTGGAGGAAGGAAATGGATTGCCTGGTTTAGTCCTGAAATACCCTATAGCGATGGCCCATACAAGTTTAACGGCCTGCCCGGTTTAATTGTAAAAATATCCGACTCACGCAACCAGTATGTTTTTGAATTGGAATCTATTGAAAAACCCAAACATAAAACCATGATTGATTTCAGGGAAAAGGACTTCATCGAAACCACCAAGCAGGGCTTTTTCCGTGCGAAAGATGCTTTTCGCAATGATATTGTCAGCAGAGCCAAAGAAGCAGGTCTTAACAGCAAGGAACAACAAATTGCGGCAAGGAACATGGCGCAACGCAATAATCCCCTTGAATTGAAAAGAAAATAATAGTGAAAATCAAATGATATATTTACAACCTGCCCATGAAGTTTTTGCTCCCCTTTATATTTATCATATTGTTTGGGCAAAACCTTTTGGGGCAGGTTACGCTTCAGGGTAACGTGGTAAATAACAAAGGTGAAGCTTTGTCGAGGATCAACGTACTGGTTTATTTACCGGGCAACATAAAACTTGTGGCTTTTGCCGTGAGTAATGAAGATGGGCAATTTCAAACCACGGTAAACAGCACATCAGACAGCCTTGTTATTGAACTTAGCTCTATTCAATACCACAATCAAATCCGTTCAATTGCCAATACCTCACAAAACCTGCATTTTGAGCTGGTACCTGACGTCATGCAATTGGAAACTGTCATTATAAAAGCAGCGCCCATCGAAAAACGGGGCGACACAATCAGTTATTTAGTCAGCTCGTTCGCCAAAAAAGAGGACCGGTCTATTGAAGATGTATTGCGCCATATGCCTGGCATAGAAGTGAAAACTGACGGGACAATTCTTTATCAGGGGATGCCTCTCCAAAAGTTTTATGTGGAGGGGCTTGATCTGATGAATGGCCGTTACGGAGTAGTAAGTAAAAACCTGCCCTACAACTCAGTAGGTTCAGTTGAAATACTCGAAAACAACCAGCCGATCCGCATCTTACAAGGCCGCGTTGCTTCCTATCAGGCTTCACTGAACCTTAAGCTTAAACGCAACATCACATCTACCGGTACAGCAAAATTAGGGAGTGGGCTCTCGCCTTTTCTCTGGGATGTGAACATTACCCCCATGATTTTCACTAAAAACTTTCAGGTATTGTTGTCCTATCAAACCAACAACACCGGTAACGATATTTCAAAACAACTCACAATAAAAACCCTGCAGGATTTGCTACAAAATATTGACCGTCCTGTTGAAAACCCCCACATGTTGAATATACAAACGGTTATCCCTCCTCAGATTGATCAAAACCGTTACCTCGACAACAACATACACCTGCTCAATTTCAACGGCTTGCTGCGTATCAGCCACCAATTCCAGTTAAGGACCAACCTTTACTACATAAACGACAAACAGCGACAGCAGGCCACGCTGCAGCGTACGCTTTACACCCCCACAGACACGCTTGCGTTTATAGAAAATTTCACTAATCGCTTTCACAACAACTATCTGCATAGTGAGTTCACCCTGAGCCGTAATGTGAAGAAAAACTATCTTAATGATGAGTTAAAAATCGAAACGCGATGGGACGAACAAAAGGGTTCGGTCTTAACCGGAGACACAACTATTGAACAATCACTGAAAGAACCTTTTAGGTCTGTTTCAAACGATCTACAGTCGATTTATCCCATGGGTAAGCATCTGATAGAATTCAAATCGTTTATCTCTTACGACCGTAGCCCGCATAGTTTGGAGGTAAGCCCCGGACAGTTCGATGCGGTATTGAACAAAGATGAGCACTACGACAAGGTACTGCAGCAAATCAACTTGAAACGCTTTTACACAGATAACTCGGCCAGTCTTGTATTTAGCTGGAAAAAACTGAGTATCACGCCACTTCTGGGCATGACTTACCGCCGGCAACAGCTCAAAAGTAATATTTTCACCACTCACCTCAACGAGGAAAATGAAGCCGGAAAAGACTTCTCTAATAATTTGAAAGGCCGACATTTCCGTGCTTATTTGCAAACAGAGATTGAATATCGAAAATCAAGACTTACAATCAATGCCAGACTGCCCCTTAGTTGGCATCAGGTGTATTTAAGCGATTTGGTATCAGGCAACGGTCAGAAACTGGATCGCTTTACGTTCGACCCCCGGCTGTCTGCCGATTACAAAATTAATGGTTTTTGGAGGGTGAGAGGCTTATGGAGTTACGCCAACAGGCTGGGTGATATCGGAGGTGTTTACTATGGTTATATCCTGAAAAACTACCGCTTTCTGAACCGGAATGCCGCTCCCCTTTTGGAAACATCCCACCACAATTTTTCAATATTCGTCTCCTATCGCAACCCGATTACTTCTTTTTTCAATTCTATTAGCTATATTTATACTATCAGTCACAATAACCTGATATATAGCAGTATGGTTCAATCCGATGGCACAACTGTACTACAAGCATTTCAGATGCCCAACACAACTTATTCCCATAATTTGCACGGACAAACCAGTAAGTACTTTTCTGCCGCAAAAGCAACCATAAGTTTACAGGTCAACTTTAATCGGCGCCAGGGAAAGTCATTGATAAATGGCGAGCTGTTTGATACCAAAAACCTATTTTATAATTTAATTCCGGACATCAATGTCCGCATAACCAAATGGCTGAATTCAGACTACAGCTTAGAGGCAAGTTATTTTCAAACTTTCATCGAAAATGAAAAGAAAAACAAAATTTCCATACTAAGACACAAGCTCAATGTTTTCGCCTTTCCAACGAACAACCAGCTTATCAGTTTCTCTTCGGAATACTATAAGCTGCGAGGGTCAAACAGCTTTTTTGTTGACCTGATGTACCGTTACACCTTTACAAAGAAAAAAATCGACATCGAGTTCCGCTGGAATAATATTTTCAACAGTAAAACCTATACAAGTTTCCAGGCAAATAACTTTACCGTATGGGAATCAACATATTTACTGCGACCATCACAGATGCTATTGTCGGTAAGGTTTAGCTTTTAGTTACCCTTTTTTGATTCTGACAGGCAAATAAAACAGGAAACTTTTTAGACCGATTTTCAATTAAAAAATGCCTTTGGCCCGTTTCCCCAAAATCCGCTTTAATTGTGTATTGTTAAAAACGTTCAGGATATTTTTCAAAATATGCCATGGTGCATTTTGAATAATAAATGGTTTTACTACTACCACTTGATAATTTTATGCTTTTCCGGGTTTTGCCGGATAATCTCCTCACGCCAGGCTTTGGGATAAGGAACCGCTTTTATATGCCTACTCTCTTTGATATAGCCATCGTTGTATTTGGTAATCAATTCATTTCCCAGTTCAACCCATCGCTGATATACCAGATTACCCACCGTTTTTGAATAATTTGTCAGAAAAGCAACGCGTTGCTTTCCTTGTTTTTGTAAAGCTATTTTTACGCATTGTTAAAAGCAAACGGCTGTCCCGATTTCGGATTCCAATAACCCTTTTTCTTAGCAAATTTGATAATATTTTTTGAATAAAGACAGTTTTCCGGGTCATGCAACGGAAAAATTCCGATACGCGAGTGGTCGGCGTGTGCCGTTATCATGCCATCCGGTACCCTGCGTGCTACCCAAATGGCTCTCCTTTTGCCGTAAACCTGATTCGCTTGTTGCTTGCCGTGCTGTTCTTAAGCCTCCTGACTTACTTTACACGCGGACTTGTGTTGCCAACGGATGCCAGCGCACACAACTGGATTTGGTTAGGACTGTCGGGGATAGTCGGGTTTATCATCGGTGATTACTTTTTATTTTCTTCCTATCCTATTATCGGTTCACGTATGGCCATGTTAATCATGACTTTGGCACCACCGCTGGCTGCTTTTTTAAGTTGGATTGTGTTGGGAGAGACCATGAATCTGCAAGGGTTGTTGGGGATGTTGCTTGTTCTGGCCGGAATTTCCATTGCCATTTGGAATAAACCCGATGGAGG
>JAADID010000261.1 GCA_013151505.1 Chlorobiota bacterium
GGAAGTTCGAAATTGATCATCGTGGTTTTGGGTTTGGCATCAACAGGCTGAACCACATTCAGAGGTTTTTTTCGTGCCATCATGATACCTCGCATGGCCGGAATTCTCGGTTCTTTGGCGATGCCTTTCTGGACGATGGTTACGACCGGTGTGTTAATGTTCAGTACCTGTGAACCGCCATCAATCTCACGGTTGATGATCAATTCTCCGTTCTCGATATTTATCCCCGAAACCGCGGATACGGAATTGAAACCGAGCAACTCGGCCAGCATGCCGCCGACAGCAGATCCGTTGTAATCGGAGGCTTCAATACCGGCCATGATGATGTCGAAATCTTTGGAAACTTCAGCGAGTTGAGTGGCAACATAAAAAGCGTCTTCCGGTTCGGTATCCACACGGATGGCCTCATCTGCACCGATAGCCAAGGCTTTACGCAAAGTGGGCTCGGTAATTTGTTTGCCAACGTTGGCAACCGTTATTTTTTCAACCGCCCCGGCTTCTTTTAGTTCAACAGCACGGGTCAGGGCCAGTTCGTCCCAGGGATTGATGATCCATTGAACACCTGTACTGTCGAAAGCAGTATTGTCTCCCGTAAACCTGATCTTGGTCGTGGTATCGGGGACATTGCTGATCAATACTAAAATCTTCATAGTTTAATTTTTTATTTATTTGGTTTGAGCTTTTATGGGAAAAAACAAAATTCGTAAAAAAATCGTTACAAAACTACAATGCATGCATAATATTTTTAAATCCATTTACAACAGGAACAAGATAGTTCGCCTGTTCGGAGTTTGTAGTGTGAAAGTTCAGGAATCAGGATTTTGACATACCGGTTAATCCCTCAAAATAGATCTTGAGATAACTATTTTCTGTACCTCGGAAGTACCTTCATAAATTTGGGTCAGCTTGGCCTCCCGCATCAGGCGTTCCACGTGATATTCCTTTACATATCCGTAACCGCCATGTATTTGGACGGCTTCGGTTGTGACTTCCATCGCCATATCCGCACAATACAATTTGGCCATGGCGCCTTCTTTTGCAAATGGTTTTCCGTTGTCCTGCCAGGCGGCTTTTAAACATAAATTGCGGCCGTTTTCGATTTTCACTGCCATATCGGCCAGCTTGAACGCAATGGCCTGGTGATTGGCTATTTCCGTCCCAAACGCCTTTCTCTCTTTGGCATAAACGAGTGCGCGCTGAAAAGCGCCGCCTGCGATACCAACTGCCTGTGCGGCAATCCCGATCCGGCCCGATTCGAGTGCTTTCATGGCAAACTTGTATCCGAAACCGTCATCACCGATCCGGTTTTCTTTCGGAACTTTTACATCATTGAACATAACCGAATGCGTGTCGGAACTCCGCATACCCATTTTGTCTTCGTGTGGTCCCAGCGTTATGCCGGGTGTGTCTTTTTCAACGATAAAAGCATTGATGCCACGGTATCCTTTTTCGGGATGTGTCTGGGCCATGACGATATATATACCTGCCGTACTGGCACTTGTTATCCAGTTTTTCGTTCCGTTGAGCAGGTAATGGTCTCCTTTGTTTTCAGCAAGGGTATGTTGGTGCATGGCATCGGAACCCGCTTCCGGCTCGGAAAGTAAAAAAGCGCCGATTATTTCGCCGCGGGCCAGGGGTTTAAGATATTTTTGCTTTTGTTCCTCCGTGCCGTATTGTTGTAAGCCATAACATGCAAGTGAATTGGTGACCGATATAATGACACCGACCGAGGAATCAATTTTTGAGATTTCTTCGATGGCCAGGACATACGATATGGTGTCCATCCCACTGCCATCATACTCAGGGTCAACCATCATTCCTAAAAAGCCCAGTTCAGCCAGGTTTTTTATGTGTTGTGCCGGAAAAATTGCTTTTTCGTCCCTTTCAAGAACGTCCTTGATTAATTCACGCTGTGCATAATCGCGTGCAGCATCGCGGACAAAAAGCTGTTCTTCCGTAAGTTCGAAATTCATAATATTTTAGTTTGCAGATTAAGGTAATTGCCGAAGCGAGCAAATTTAGACAAATAATTTCAAGTTCTTACTGAAAGGAAAAATCAGTGTTGCACATTTTTCGGGTTGTTAAATGAAATTCCCGGATTATATCACGGATGATTTCCGAAACGGGTTTTATTGAACGGATCATTGAAGCAACCTGCCCTATTTCCAGTTCCCCCTCGGTAAGATCACCATCGAACATGCCCAGCCTGGCCCTTCCCCTGCCGAGCAATTTACTTAGTTCTTCTTTCGAAGCGCCTTTTTTCTCAGCTTCTTCCACTTTTTTATAAAAATCGTTTTTGATTAGTCTGACCGGAATAAGCTGTTTTAAAGATAGTTTTGTGTCGCCATCACGGGCTTCGATAATGGCTTTCTTGAAATTGGGGTGTGCCGATGATTCTTCCGAGGCGGCAAAGCGGCTCCCTATCTGCACGCCATCGGAGCCCAGTGCCATAGCGGCAAACATAGCCTGGCCGGAGCCGATACCACCGGCTGCAATCAAGGGGATATCAATAGCCTCCCGGATGACAGGCACCAGCACCATGGTTGTGGTTTCTTCAATACCGTTATGACCACCTGCTTCAAAACCTTCGGCGACGATGGCATCCACACCTGCTTCCACTGCTTTGAGCGCAAACTTTTTATTGGCAATCACATGTGCAACAGTTATTCCCTGCTTTTTAAAATAACTTGTATATTTCATCGGATTCCCTGCCGAGGTGAAGACGATCTTTACTCCGTGCCGGAGAATGACTTCGATGTGATCGTCGGTCTGCGGATAAATAAGCGGCAGGTTAACCCCGAAAGGTTTGTCAGTGGCTGCTTTGCATTTTCTGATGTGTTCATCAAGCACGTCGGGATACATTGAACCGGAACCGATAAGTCCCAGCCCGCCGGCATTGCTCACGGCTGAGGCCAGCTCCCACCCACTGCACCAGATCATGCCGCCCTGGATAATGGGGTATTTGATGTTGAAAAGGGATGTTATTTTGTTCATGGGGAAGAGGTTAATGGTTAAAGAAAAATTGGCTAATGGTTATTTGTAATTGGTCATTTGCGCTTTGCGCGTCAGGCATTGTCATTTGTGCTTCGCACGTCATGCAATAGTCATACGTTGTCATTTGGCTTTGCCGCCAGACTGTTGTCAGCTTTTCGTTTTGCCAATAGACTTAATGTAGTTGTTGAGTTTTACGGAGATATCATCTATTGTACTCATCATTTGATTGAATTTTTCCTCATCAAGTAATCCCCTGTTTCGTGCTTTTGTAAGCCATGTTTTTGATTCATAAAGTGAACCACGGGAATAATAGCTGAAATTTTTTGCTTCTTTGTAATGATACCTTCCGTATCCTTCACTTAAGTTAGCAGCAACGGAGTCAATAGCCCTGACCAGTTGTTTACCGATGGTGTCTTTTGCAAAGTCATCCCATTTGAGAACCACAAACCACACTTCATCCCCAAGATCCATGGATAACTGATACACCCTGAATTCTTCAAGTTTCATAGCATAAATATTTAGTTAATAAAAGATTTGGTTAAAAACTAATTTCTTAAAGTTAATAAGTATCTATAGATCATCGTCTTCCAATCGCGTGACAATTGTATAACCATTGCCTGACAACCGTATGACTATTTTCTGACCAGTTATTTCTCTAACTCCTTCATCATTTCCCTCACCACATTGGTTGCGCCGTTGTCAATGTCCAAAATGGTTGCGTCGAGCATATAGCAGGGCGTTGTGAAGACGTTGTATTTATGATCATGGACCACTTCTCCGTGGGTTGTAACCACATGCCTGGCCCCCATTTTTTCGATGGCATCGGCAGTTCCTTTATCCGACCCGATGGTGACTTCCACGCGGTTTCCGATGATTTTTGCGATCACTGCCGGGGAAATACACAGCGCTCCGATGGGTTTACCCAGATCAAGCATTTGGTTTACGGCTTTTTCCACTTCCGGATTTACTTTGGCATCAGGTCCGTCAAATGCCACTGTGGAAAGGTTTTTAGCTGCACCGAAGCCGCCCGGAAAAATCAGGGCATCATAATCTTTTCCGTTGAATTCGCTTAACGGTTTGATGTTTCCGCGGGCAATACGGGCAGACTCTACAAGTACGTTTCTCGATTCGTCTGTTTCCTGACCTGTCAGGTGGTTGATTACGTGGTATTGCGGAATGTCGGGGGCAAAACACTGGTATGTTCCTCCCTCTCTCATGATGGCCAGCATGGTCAATGTGGCTTCATGAATTTCGGCGCCATCATACACGCCGCATCCCGATAAAACAACTGCAAATTTTTTCATGATTTTAGATTTTTAATTCGGTATCTAAATTAAAAAATACAAGGTAATAATACAGATTATATTTAGGAAATACAAGGCAATAATCAGAAAATATTTGGAAAATACGAGGTTATGAACAAACAAAAAAAGCCGCCATGAGGCAGCTCTTTCTCTATCAAGCTTAAACTTAACGGTTTAAAAAATTCCAAATTTCAGGGATAGCTTAACGTTGAAAGCGTTTAAAGCATGTTTGTCAATATCAATGGTATTTATTTCACCAGTTTTTTCGTCGTTTTGTTTTCTTTTTCCTTACAACAAACAGGGATAATTATTTTTGCCTGATATTTATGGGAAAAATGCAAAAAGAACAAATAATACTTTGTAAAATACATTAATTGTTTACCAGGGAAAAAGAGTTAATTTTAAGGATTGTACAAAAATGCAGGAAACCATTATTTTATCAACCGACCGGCGGGAGGGGTTGTACGACATCACCCGCGAAGTGGAACGGATTGTCAGGGAATCCGGAATTAAAGAGGGGCTGATCAATGTGTATGCGCAGGGAGCAACCGCAGCCATCATGATCCAGGAAAACTGGGACGAATCGGTACAGACCGATGTGGTGAACCTGCTGAAAAAGCTGATCCCGCACGGGGTGTGGCTGCACGACAGGCAGGACGGCAACGGCGATGCACATCTGAAAGCAGGAATTGTCGGGCCTTCAGAAACCATTCCGATCGTAAATGGAAAGATGGGGTTGTCCACCTGGCAGAACATTTTCTTTTGCGAATTCGACGGGCCGAGGCAGAGGAGGCAGGTGGTGGTGACGGTACGGTAATTCAATGTTTTTTTCACGCAGCGGCGCGGCGACGCAACGAAAGAGACCGGTTTACTGAATATCAGGTGAAAGGAAGTTCCTGATATTACCCATATCATACAAAGGAATATTCACGAAATTCCCCGACCGGGTGAAATTCCGCGGAGAAGCT
>JAADID010000100.1 GCA_013151505.1 Chlorobiota bacterium
GAGAGGCCAAACCTCACCATCGCCCCCTCACTCCTTCCGATCCAGTTACGCTGGATTTCTTTCACATTTTCGGTCCATTCAACTTTTTCCAGCCCGTCTAACAGCCGTTGGGCATAAGCAGTAATTCGCAACGACCATTGTTTCATCAGTTTCTTTTCCACGGGATGCCCTCCGCGCTCCGAGAATCCGTCTTTCACTTCGTCATTAGCGAGAACCGTACCGAGGGCGGGGCACCAGTTTACCACCGTATCGGCCAGGTAAGCCAGACGGTAATGCATCAGGATTTCCTGCTGTTCTGTTTCGGTTTTGCTTTTCCATTCTTCAGCCGAAAAGGGCTCAACTTCATCACAGGCAGCATTGACATTCCGGTTTCCGCCTTTTTCGAACTCTTCGATCAGTTCGTCTATCGGTTCCGCCTTGTCCGTGTCTTTATTATACCATGATTTGAACAATTGAATAAACGTCCATTGTGTCCATTTGTAATATTTCGGGTCGCAGGTGCGAACTTCACGGTCCCAGTCGTACGAAAAGCCGATCCGGTCAAGCTGGTGGCGGTATTTTTCAATGTTTTTGTTGGTGGTTTCTTCGGGATGGGTACCGGTCTGGATGGCATACTGTTCTGCCGGAAGCCCGTAAGCATCGTATCCCATGGGATGCAGTACGTTGAAGCCTTTATGTCTTTTGTAGCGGGCATAAATATCGGAGGCTATATACCCAAGAGGATGTCCAACATGAAGCCCCGCGCCCGAAGGATAAGGAAACATGTCCAGCACATAATATTTTGGCTTATCCGATCTGTTATATGCTTTGAAGGTCTTTTTTTCTTTCCAGAATTTCTGCCACTTTTTTTCAATTTTACCGAAC
This sequence comes from Chlorobiota bacterium, assembly GCA_013151505.1. Classification (GTDB taxonomy): domain Bacteria; phylum Bacteroidota; class Bacteroidia; order Bacteroidales; family F082; genus JAADID01. The sequence continues at coordinate 865 of JAADID010000100.1, forward strand.
TCGTATCCCATATTGTGTTTTCCTTATTTTATCAGATTCATCAGGTTAAAAAAACGGTGCGAAATTAATAAAAGATGTCTTAAGTGTTGCGGGATGAGTGGTGCGTGGAAAAAACCCTTACATGTCATTTAATGCAAGTCCGGCAAATTCTATTTGATATCCTTCAAACCGGTTGATTATTCCCTCTGCTTTTTCTTTAAGTTTTGAAATACTTATGTTTTCGGGTTGCCGTTTCACTTCAGCTATAATTATTTTCTTTTGCAGATCATTCACAGCCACAATGTCTATTTCATTCATATTTCCTTTTTCCCAATAGGTTCCTATTGAAGAAAAATCTCCTTCTGTAATTAATTTATTGAGGAAATATCTTTCCAGCAATTTTCCACTATACGTTTTATAATCCCTTAAAACGATTTTTTTTACATAATTTAAATTGCCAATCTCAATTGCGCTAGTGTATTTATAGATAAAGCGGAACCAGAAATTCAGAAAATTATCTTTGATAAAATATTTTACCGATCGGCTGTTGGGCTTTGAGAAAACAGGCCTGATCTTTTGGATAATCCCAAATTCCTTCTCCAGTTTTTCAAGGAAGCCGCCGACAGGAATTTCCAAAATTGATTCTATTTCCGGTCTGGATGTTTTGGAAGAGGCAATGAGCGCAAGTATTGAAAAATAATTGCCATAATCCTTTCCGAATTCATCAATTAACACGTTTTTTCCTTCATCCAGAAAGAGCGAATTTTCAGAAAAAATGGTATCCAATATATCATTTAACGTAAATGCACCAGATTCAACGAGTAACTCAATATATTTTGCCACGCCTCCGGTAATCATATAAAATGCCAGTAAGTCATCCGGCAAATAAGATGGATATTGTTCGGTGAGAATTTCTTTAATGGTGTTAACATCAAACTCTTTCAGAAAAAGACGCTGGGTTGCCCGGCCGAACAATGGTTCTTTTGATTGCTCAAAAATGCGTTTCATCAGTGAATATACAGACCCACAGAGTATTAAGTTTATTTTGGAATCTTCTTTTTTGCTATCCCAGATATTTTGCATATCGCTGTAAACCGAAGGATTTACAGAATGAAACTGTTGAAATTCATCAATGATCAGCGTAAATTGGGTAGTTTGGGACAGTTCCATCAGATAAGCAAATATCGCTTTGAATGTTTTCATCTCTCCGAAAATTTCCACACCCAGTTTTAATTTTATTTCCTCAACAAATTCGCTACACAGAAGCGCTTCGTTTTTTTTAGAGATGAAGAAATACAAACTTTTTTCAAGATTTACAGAGCGAATAATCAAGCTTGTCTTCCCGATTCTTCTGCGCCCGGTAATAATCGTCATTTGTGCTGATTGAACGGATTTCTGTTCAATTTCATTCAAAAATGTCAATTCCTTTTCCCTGTTGTAAAATTTCATCACTAATAAATTTATCGCAACATGCATTACTGTAACGTGCGTTGCTTTAATCCTCAAAAGTAAAAAAGATTTAAGTATTTTGCTTTTGGTTACTGCTTTTTTTCACCATTACACGGATTGCTTTGGGGATCACTTCAAAGTTCAGCGGTGAATGTCCTAATGATTCACCATCAGTTTCCAGGTAAAGTTTATGTATGGGCCTGGAAGAAACCGTGATTTTTTTGCCTATAAATTGTTCAACTTCACGCATTTTTACAAAAGAACCGTCATACAGGTTTTTGATGTTGGTAACAATGCGGTATTTTGTGGTTTTGCGAATGATTGTAATGTCAAGCAATCCGTCATCGGGAACGGCATCTGGCAGTTGCATCATCCCCCCGCCATTGTATTTGCAAATGCCAATACTCATGGTAAACACTTTGCCCGAGAACAGATGTTTTCCGTCGGCATGAATGTCGAGATGAACACTCTTGTACTGAAACAGCCCTGAAACAACATTGACAAGATAGGAAACCGGCCCGCCTTTTCCTTTTTGTTTCATGATGTTCGCTTTCTCCGCCACCAGGGCATCGTAGCCCATGCCGGCGATGTTTATAAAATAGCGCTCCTGTTTGTCTCCTGAAAAGCGGAAAGTGGCTTTCCCAACGTCCTGTAAAAATTTATGACCATTTGTCAACAGTTTAACTTGTTCCGTATAAGATTCGGGCATTTCATACATCCGGCCCCAGTCGTTTCCTGTGCCTACCGAAATCATCCCCACGGTAACATCCTGCGTTTTTATCCGCCTTTGCATGAAAATGCCATTAATCACTTCATTCAGTGTGCCGTCGCCGCCGACTACAATGATTTTTTCAAAACCCTTTTTCTCAATATGATTGCGGGTTATCTCCATCGCATGGTAAGGTCGCTCACTGAAAACGCAGTGTGTTTTTATTCCGGCATTTTTCAATAGCCTGCGAATTTCAGGCCAATCGCGTTCACCCTTTTTACTCCCTGCATGCGGGTTGACAATAACCAGCCATGTGTTTTTTTTATCTTCCAATGTTTTGTTTGATGAGGTTAGGGCGCCCGGATAAATTATCCATGACATGCGCAATATACATTATTTCTGCGAAAAATTAAATACAACAACTGTTTTCAAAATTATTGGCTTAAATTTGATTTCCAATTCACACCGCAATTCGAGAATGACCGGCGAAAAAATAATTTACAGTAAAAGGAAACATAAAGTACCTTTTAAATTTTCAATCCTGATTCCCTCATGGAACAATCTGTCCATGTTGAAAATCTGCATCAACAGCATTCGGAAAAACAGCCATTTTTACAACCAGATCATTATCCACATCAATGAAGGAAGCGACGGAACATTGGAATGGGTAAAAGAAAAAGGATTCGATTACAGTTATTCAAAACTGAATATCGGAGTCTGTTATGCTTTCAATGCGGCGGCTTCGCTGGCTGACAGTGATTACCTGCTTTTGATTGACGATGACAATTATGTGCTTCCCGACTGGGATTTGTATTTGTGGAAAGCAATTGAAGAAGTGGGGCATGAGTGGTTTTCCATATCAGCAACAAAAATAGAACCCCGGAAAACATTCAATCCGTGTGTGATTGCGCCACATTCATTTGGCTCAACACCGGATGATTTCAATGAAACGGCTTTACTTGAAAATTATGCCCGCCTTGAATGGCACGACTGGAACGGTAGCAACTGGTACCCATTGGTTGTACACCGGAAAATCTGGGATCTGGTGGGTGGAATGAGCATCGAATTCACGCCGGGCATGTACTCCGATCCCGACTTTATGATGAAGCTGTGGCAGGCAGGTGTCCGTTACTTCAAAGGCGTTTCGAAAAGCCGTTCCTATCACTTTATTTCGGCCAGCGTCAGGCGGGTCAAGAAAAACAACGGGCGCAAACAATTCCTCAAAAAATGGGGGATGAGCAATTCGGTTTTCAGGAAACATTACCTGCGGATGGGAACGCCGTTTACCGGCCCCGGAACCTGAAGATACTTTCAAGTTCCGTTTGCTGCATTTGGTTGACCGGATTAAACTAATGTTTTAGCCAGGATAGCAGTTTAAATCATCATAGAAAGGTAGGTTCCATCGAAACGACATATCTGTCTAATCATAATCCATTTCAGATCATCCGGCAACAAAACAGCAACTAAAGTCACCGTCACATTAAAAAAAACCCCGTGATTCAATGTATTTTTAACCACGGGGCTGATTGGAGCATAAGATTATTTCAGTTCGTTTTTATTCTTTCATCACTTTGGCAGTGTAAATCGTGCTTCCATCCCGAACAGTAACCACATAAAGTCCTTTTTGCAGCTCTGCCATTGAGATATTGAACGGTCTTTCCGAATTGATTATACCCTGCCTGACCTGTCTTCCGTACACATCATAGATTGTATAAGTAACATGGTTGTTTACGGCCGAATAATCAACCCAAATTTCCGTTGTGGCCGGATTGGGAAAGACCTTCAGCGTGTTTTTATTGATGACCTGATGTTCTTCTTTCCCAAGCCACTGGTAACCATAATAGTCGGAATTCTTATTGTAATCCTGTTTTATTTCGTCAATATATTGTTTCAGCAGTTCCACCGAAGAACCGGGGCCGTCATCACCCCGGGCTGTAACAAAGGCCAAATCAACTTTTTGTACTGCACCCGGCAGGAAAGTAAAAGGGCCCATCACGCTCAATCCTCTTCTGTCATCCGGTTTGTTGTCTGCCGTCTCCTCTGTCCAGTCAACCGGTCCGTATGGCTTTTCGCCTCCCGTTCCCCAGAAGCAGGGATCCGATAAACCGGGAAACATGAAATTGGCTGCCGGCCCATAAGCTCCGCCGCCTACATGACCACTGCCTCCGTATTCCATGGCTGTACTGTCTCTCCAAATGGCTTTCATATAATTATAATATTCATCGGCTTGAAAAGGATCGCCCTGAACTCCTCCGATGTTGCTGAAGTAAATAAATTTTGTCATCCCAAACCGTTCGTTGTCCACAACCCCGTCTCCAAACCCCACGCCATTGATGCTTTCGTTACATTCTCCGGCCGGATCGTCCAGGTTGTTCGGGTCCATCAGGGGGCCGCCGAGAATAACAATCCCCTGTGCAGGCGGATTTTCTCCATAAGAATGCGGTTCACCGTCCCCGTCAATATCTTCCCCGTTGTACCCGAAAAAGGCGCCTCTTCCCACGTCGCATCCCACATAATCATCGAAAGCAAATCCAATTTCAAAGTCACAAAACACACCGATGTAAGTATCATTTAAAGTATGGCCCGAGCGGTTAAATATTTTATAGCTGAAAAACACGGTATTATTCAAAGAAAGGGTATCGGGATTGTAAAATTCATAAGCCATTCCATGAATTTCCAGTCCGATTTGTTTACCCTGAGTTTCGGTATGTTCGCGAACATCATTGTAAATGAAAAATATACACTGATCGCCGCGGATCAACGGATAATCCCCTTTCATAGGATCATAAATGTTGTCGCCGTCAACATCAATGAAAGGGGCCAGATAATCGGCCTGGTTTAATTCCGGATCACCGTGGGCAGGCCACGTGGCAATGGCTTCAATCGGTTCATAGCCGGGATCATTCCAATGATTTTTATGGTAAATAATCTGATCCACGTTCAGTTTCCATACCCTGTGCCATTTCAGGACTGTTGAGGTATCAATGGATACCTCCGAACCGGAAATGCTCAACGGACCTTCCCAGAAATCCTTTCCTACACCACAATAGCGTTCGGCTGCCAGCCGGAGTTGCCCGTTTTCATCCAGGCCGCCCACCCAGATATTTTCATTGAATATGGTGTTTTTTATGCTGCCTTTGGGATATTCATACAATATTGTATCTATTGGGGGGGGAACACTAATCCAGATGTTAGTGGGACCTTGCCAGAATTGCATTCCCCAGGGATTTATTTTTGCCCGGATGTTGTTCGTATCCAGATACTGCGAAACAGTTCCATGATTATAATGTAAATAAACATAACCCACGCTTTCCTGATAGGAATATCCGTCTTCATCTATCAGGACATATTCAAAAACAAGGTCAAAATTTATACCAAAATAATGATCATAGTCCGCATAATAGGTTATGGTGCTGTCGGTAAAAGAAAAAGAGCCCGGCGCCGATTTCACCCAGAATTTCCGTCCGCCCGGGTGGTAATCGTTTTGCGTAACGTTGACAGTAATCATTTCGCCAAGACTTAAACTTGCCGTATCGTCAACAGCTACAGGAGCAAATTGCCCCATTAAAAAGTTTGAACTGACGGTGATCAAAATGAAAAGAATAATTTTTTTCATGGTTTTACCATTTTTATTTCTCAATAGCATTTAATGTCTTTCCTTTTGATTAAGACGAAAACATATAGGTGTTCGTTGTCTTTTTTTAAAGAAAAATTTTTTTGGTATCACCTGACGAGCAGGACAGTCCCTTTTTTTTCGATATTTTCAATATCATTATTTGCTGATATTGTGTAAACCACTTTCCAGCAATAAACCTGATTGGGTTGCAAAGTACCTTTGAACCTGCCGTCCCAGCCCTGCTCGTAATCCGAGCTTTCAAACAATACAACTCCCCGGCGATTGAAGATGGTCAGGTGATACCCCTGAAGCGGCTCGGAAGTGACCGGTTTAAAAACATCATTGATGCCGTCGCCATTGGGCGTGAAAGCGTTCGGCATATAAACATTGACCGTTCCTCTGCTTATGTTTATGGTATCGGAAACCGTGCAACCGTTTTTCCATACAGTGACTGAATAGGTTCCTGCGTTCTGCACCTCGTAATATTGCGATCGGCTTCCGTCCTGCCATAACCAATCGTCCATCCCGTTACCGCCATTGAGTGTGATGGAACACGAGCTGCAAATGGTGGTATCATTCCCCAGAGAAACGACAGGCGGTTTTTTGATATCCACTTTTTGTGTTATTGTATCCGAGGTACCGCAATGATGAACCAGTAATTCAATGGTATATTCCGAAGCAACGGGATAAAAATGCC
>JAADID010000048.1 GCA_013151505.1 Chlorobiota bacterium
TATATTCCGTTTCGCATTGCCAGCCCTCGGGTAGCAGCTATTGATATTGAAAACTGTATTCTGTGTGGTGCCTGCGAACGGGCCTGCCCTCCAAAATGTATTGATTTTACCCAAACCGAAGAAGAATACCTGGTGAAAGTTAAATCGGTAGTAGTAGCCACAGGATTTAATTTGTTCGACCCGCTGAAAATTCCGCGTTATGGTTATGGAAAGTTCAAAAATGTGATTACTTCCATGCAAATGGAACGGGAGTTGGCACCTACACGGCCTTTTAATACCATATTGCGTCCGGGGGATGGGAAAATGCCTGATAATCTTGCCTATGTATTGTGTACCGGCTCACGCGATCGCAGTGTGGGAAATCCTATTTGTTCGCAGGTGTGTTGCATGTATTCTATCAAACAGGCGCAACTGTTGATGGGAGCCTTACCCATGGCCGATGTTACTATTTATTACCTGAATATCCGTGCTTTTGGGAAAGGATTTAATGAGTTTTATGCCCAGGCTCAGGATATGGGCGTTGAGTTTGTAAAAGGTAAGGTGGCGCGTATCAAAGAAAAAGAAAATGGCAACCTTATTTTACGCTATGAAGATATTTTGGATGGCAAAGTGAAAGAAGCCGAACATGATATGGTGGTACTTTCCGTTGGGGTTTTGCCCAATCAGGGTATTTCAGATACCTTTGACAATGAAACACTTCGTCTTGATGAATTCAATTTTATAAATCAGTCAGATATTCTGGCAAGTCCTGCTTTGACCAGTATTGATGGCGTTTTTGTAGCCGGAACAGCTTCCGGGCCTATGGATATTCCCGATTCTATTTTATCAGGAGGTTCTGCCTCTGCACAAACCACAAGCTATTTAAGGAGGGAAGAATAATGAAAAAGAAAATAGGCGTTTATGTGTGCCATTGCGGCGGAAATATTTCCGATTATGTGGACGTTGAAAAAGTAATAGAGGCAGTGGAAACCGAGGAAGGAGTGTTTCTTGCAAAAACTACCATGTTTGCCTGTGCCGATTCCAACCAGAAACAAATGGTGGAAGATATTAAAGAGCAGGGACTGGATAGTGTGGTGGTAGCATCCTGCTCGCCTAAGTTGCATTTGCTTACTTTCAGGGCTGTTACCGAACGAGCCGGCCTGAATAAGTATAATTATGTACATGCCAACATTCGCGAACAGGTCTCCTGGGCGCATTCTGACGACAAAGTCGGGGCTACCGACAAAGCCATTAAAATCGTGAAAGCAGCCATCGCAAAAGTCAGGTATGCCGAATCACTTGACCCGATAGAAGTGAAATCGACTAAGGCCGTAGCCGTTATTGGTGCCGGAATTGCCGGCATGCGCGCTGCCATAGAACTGGCCGAAGCCGGTGCCGATGTGTATCTCATCGAAAGAGAACATTTTGTGGGTGGACGAGTGTCGCAATGGGACAATCTTTTCACGAGTGAAGAAACAGGAAAAGAGCTGGTTACCCGCCTGTATGATGAGGTGATAAAATTGAACAGGATAACCCTGTTTACCGGAGCTGAGGTGATTGAAAACTCGGGCAGCGTGGGAAACTTCATCATAAAAGTAAAAATTACGCCCCGTTATATCAAAAAGTTATGTAACGAAGGCGAATTGCAAAAAGCTATTGACGTTTGTCCGGTAACGGTACCCGATGAGTTCAATTTTAACATCACTTCGCGCAAAGCAATATTCCACAATTTTCCCAGCGAATATCCTCATTTGCCAGCCATCGATATGAAAAGCTGTACCCATTGCGGCGAATGTGAAAAAGTCTGTGAAAGTATTGACTTTAGCGAAAAAGAAGAAATCCTGACATTAAAAGTGGGAACATTGCTTCTTGCCAGCGGATTCGATCCTTATGAACCTAAAAAAGGTGAATTTGGCTATCAGGAATTTGATAACGTGGTAACCTTGCCTCAGTTTAAACGCATTGTCCATATTTGCGACCAAGAACTGGTTTATAAAGGTAAAAAGATTAAACACATTGCCTATATCTATTGTGTGGGCAGCCGCCAGGTGGATGGCGAAAACAAGTACTGTTCCCGCTATTGTTGTACTGCCGTTATCCATACGGCCAATACAGTTAAAAAGAAATATAAGAATGTCTATAATTATCATTTTAACAGGGGGATACGGACTTATGGTAAACAGGAAGTTATCTATGAGGAGTCTTCAAAAAACGGAGATGTTTACCTGCAATCTTTTGAATATGATCCTCCTGTGCTGAAAAAAAAGGGAGATAAAACAGTTGTTACGGTAGAAGATGTGCTTACCGATAAAAAGGAGCTGTCGGTTGAAGCCGATTTGGTTGTCCTCGTAACCGGCATGGTTCCCCGCAAGGATAATTCCATTGGGAGCCTGTTGAAGATACCTCGTGGCAGAGATAAATTTTTCAACGAAATTCACATGAAACTGCGTCCCGTGGAAACCGTGATTGATGGTGTTACCATTGCCGGCGCCAGTCAGGGGCCGAAAAATATTATGGAATCCATGAATTCCGCTTTGTCGGCAGCAGCTAAAAGTTTTTCATTAATTAATTCCGGAGAACTGGAACTGGAGCCAACCATTGCAGTTGTTGATAAGGAATCTTGCGAATGGTGTGAAAAATGCCAGGAAGCCTGCCCTTACGATGCTTTTAGCAAAGTGGAGAAAGAGGGAAAAATGGTAGCAGAGGTGAATGCATCAGTATGTAAAGGTTGCGGGATGTGTCTTCCGGTTTGTCCGTCTGACGCCATCGACCTGATCGGACAGACTAATGAGGAGGTGGAAAGTATGATAGATGCTTTATTGCCAAAAACTTAAAAATTTTAAATCATGGAAATAGTAAAAGGTAAAACCATAAAGTATATTAAGGAGAAACGTACTGTGCCAAAGGCAGTAAAAGAAGACCTGAAACATTTTAATCAAATGAAAAAGGTTTTGCTGAGTGCTTTAAAAGAAAGCCCCAAAACAATACCCCGGCTGGCGGAAATTCTTCAGTTGCCAAAAGATGAGGTAATGTTCAACCTGATGAGTTTATTGAAATACGGTTTTGTTGAAGCCGGTGAAATTGATGATAACGACGAATATTTTTATTATAAAATAAAAGACAATGGCTAAGGTAAATCCTGCTTTTGCAGAGGAGCTACAAAAATACGGGACAGCAGATTTTAAGGCTTGTTATAGCTGCGGTAATTGTACTGCCGTTTGTAACCTGACTGATGAAAATACCAATTTTCCGCGAATGTACATCCGTTATGGTATGCTTGGTCTGAAAAATGAAATATTGGATAGCAAGGATTTGTGGATGTGTTATGCCTGTGGCGATTGTACAGCCACCTGCCCGCGCCAGGCTATTCCAGGCGATTATATGGCTACGATGCGTCGGTATGCTATTGCACATTACGAACCCACAGGTCTTACACGCCTGATTTTTAAAAATAACCCGTGGTATATTGCTATTATCATGCTTTTGGCAGTTATTTTAGGGTTTTTTCTGCTGACACTCAAACCAGAGATGTCGGTTTCGCGTTGGATATTTCAGTATATGCCTTTTGAAATTATCCATAATATCGGTGAAGTGATTTTTGCTCTTACCGGCCTGCTTATGCTTGCCGGCTTTTGGAACATGGTAAAGCATCTTTCTCATTATAATGGGGATAAGCCTAAGAAAAGGCCCAAAGCCGCATGGCTAAAATCATTGAAATATGTTGTTAATGAGTTGGTAACTATGAAACGTTACCAAACCTGCGATAATGAAGAAGATGGCTTCTGGCATCAGAAACACAACCTCACACGGCCCTGGTTTGTCCACTGGTCTATCATGTGGGGATTTATAGGATTGCTCCTTGCCACTATTCTTGATTTCCTGTTAAAAGATCCTGCCACTACCGTTTGGTGGCCTTCCCGAATTTTGGGAACGGTTTCGGGTTTGTTTATGATGTATGGGGCCGGTTTGGCTTTGTATTACCGGATGGTTAAAATTACCGATACTTATGCTAATTCTAAACTTGCTGATTGGGTTTTCCTGTGGTCGTTGTGGATAACCGGCCTGACGGGTTTTTGGGTGGAGGTAGTCGTGATGCTGGGAGGCAATGCTCCTGTCAATCAGGTTATTTTTGTTATTCATGTTATCATGGCTATGGAATTGGTTTTGCTTTTTGCTTTTTCCAAATTTGCTCATGCCCTGTACCGTCCCGTAGCTTTATATATGTATCACCAAAACATTGCTGCGTAATTTAGAAATATCCCTTTTTTGCGAATCCCCGGTG
>JAADID010000143.1 GCA_013151505.1 Chlorobiota bacterium
GTTATCGTTTCCGTGAAGCTTTAAGCGAGCTGATGAACCTGGCCCGGCTGGGAAACAAATACCTTACCGACATGGAGCCGTGGAAGCTGATCAAAACCGATGAAAAAAAGGTAAAAACCATCCTGAATGTTTCGCTTCAGATCGCTGCCAATCTGGCTATCTTGTCGGAACCATTCCTTCCCTTTACAGCGGAAAAATTAAGGAAAATGCTGAACCTGCCGGAGATGAAGTGGGACAATGCAGGCAGCGCTGTGATTTTAAAAGCCGGACATCAGCTGAACAAACCAGAATTTCTTTTTGAGAAAATAGAAGATCCCGCCATTGAAGCACAAATTCAAAAACTGATGGATACCAAAAAAGAAAATGAAAATGAAGTTTCTGTAAAACCGCAGAAAGAAGAGATCACCTACGAGGATTTCATGAAAATGGATATCCGCACGGCTACCATCCTGGAAGCCGAGAAAGTACCGAAAACCGACAAGCTGATCAAGCTGAAAATTGATACCGGCATTGACCAGCGGACCATTGTGTCGGGTATTGCCCAGTATTACAATGCCGAGGACATTGTTGGACGAAAAATCTGCGTTCTGGTGAACCTGGCGCCCCGCAAACTGCGCGGCATCGTATCGCAGGGCATGATCCTGATGGCTGAAGATGCCGACGGCAAACTTTGCTTTGTCACCCCTTCCGAAGATATTATGAACGGGAGTGAGGTGAAGTAATAAAACTTTACTTTCTGTACTGATATTTGCCAAAAAGTTTAACTATTTGTAGTTTATTTTGCCAAATAGTACAACTTATTGTAGTCAGCTCCACCGGATTTGTAATCCGGAGGTTATTCATAGTGCAACTAGGGAATAGTTTTAAGTGATTATGTATTGATTATAAAGGATTTAAAATCCAATACAAGTAAAAACAAAAGGTCAGGATTACAAATCCCGACCAGCGTGAAACAAAGACCATTGCAAGAGAACATTATTTCAAAACCGCGGCGGGAAGGCGGTTTTTAAAGCATAAAATTAATTTTTAACAATAACTTATAAATTATTAATTTTGCAGCCCGTTTTTGGCCCCGTACCTGCCCGAATGAATTCATTCAGGCGGGGTTCAACGGATACCCGCCCGACCGGACGACCAAAATAAATTTACTTTAAACACAAAAGAAAAACTTATACAAAAAGTTATTTTTATATCATTAAACTATCGGTCGTTCGGGCGGGGAATAAGGGTTTCCTAAACCTTTTCCGGTAAGAACTTAATACTTTTATAAAATGGCATATTATGCATACGTAATCTATAGTGATAAACACAATCAAAAATATAAAGGACATTGTGAAGACCTCGATCAAAGATTAATCGAACATAATTCCGGAAAGACAAAATCAACAAAAGCTTTTATGCCTTGGAGATTAATCTATTACGAAAAGTTTCAAACAAGAGAAGAAGCCATTGCAAGAGAACATTATTTCAAAACCGCGGCAGGGAGAAGGTTTTTGAAGAACAAGATAAACTTGTAATCATAAAGAGATAAATTGTTAATTTTGCAGTCCGATTTAAGGCCTCATAGTTCAAGGGATAGAATAGGAGTTTCCTAAACTCTAGATCCAGGTTCGAGTCCTGGTGAGGCTACTGAAAGCCCGGCGCCTACCGGGTTTTTCATTTTACCGAATACAGGTTCCCCGCCCGAACGACCGGTAAGGAGATTGTATCTTTTTCATAAAACAATTATTTTTTGATGCATCCGGAAATAATAATTGAAATCGTCGTCCGGTCGGGCGGGGATTCCTGTCGGGGCTACAAAAAATCCGGTTTAACGGAGGGGTTTTGTATTCTGTTATTTTTAACTTATAACTATTTCACTTCCGACTTTCCTTTAGATTTAGATTGTGTCATTTCCGATAAAACAGACTTCATCAGTTCCAACTCTTTTCCGAAACCCTCCCAGTTGTTCTGTTTCAGATAATTCAGCGCGTTATTATAATGGTCAAGCGCTTTTTGAGCTTCAACAGAGAAGCCGGGTGTGCCGGGCGTCTGTTCTGCCACCGTTTGCGGTACAATTTCCTGTCCGGCAGAAACGTTAAACACAGCCCTAAGTGCTTCGTCAAGTGTTTTCTTCATTTCAATCCGTTCTTTAAACGCCACAATAACTCTTTTCAGTTCGGGAATCTGACCTCTTTCCGACTGCAGATACACCGGCTCTACATAAATAAATGAATTTTTTATGGGTATCACCAGTTGATTTCCTTTAATCACCATTGATCCTTTTTGGCTCCAAAGGGTCAGTTCGGAAGAAATATCGGGTTTTTGGTTAATTCTGGCTTCAATTTGCATTGGGCCATATATCAATTTGTCTTTTGGAAGCGTATAAACGATCAGTTCTCCATAGTTGGGAGCGTCGCAACGAGCACATAGCCAGGCGTTCATGTTATCTTTACCAGAAGGCGTAAGAGGTAACATCAGAATAAACTCCTCTTTTTCCGTATCAGGCAAACGCATAATGATATAATAAGGAAACATCTTTTGTTCGTTACTGCTGTATATTTCATTGGGAATCTCCCAATAATCTTCCTGATTATAAAACACCTTGGGATCCGTCATGTGATACACATTATACATTTTGGTTTGGATGTTGAATAAATCAGTGGGATAACGGATGTGCGCTTTCAAAAATGCCGGCATATCGCTAAATGGCTTAAATAACTTAGGATAAATTTTTTGATAAGTCCGGATTATCGGATCATCGGGATTAATTACATAGAAAGAAACACTTCCGTTATAAGTATCAATGATAATTTTAACGGAGTTGTTAATGTAATTTATTCCTCGTCGGATGGGGTTACGGGTAACGGGTTCAGAATAGGGGAACATATTGCTTGTGGTATAAGCATCCTGTATCCAGTAAAGGTTGCCATCGTTGCCTATCACCGGATAAGGCTGATTATCGAAAGAGAGAAAGGGAGCTAATGTGGAAACACGGTTTTTAATATTCCTGTAAAACATAATACGGCTCCGGTTTGTCAGATAGCCCGTAAAAAGAATGTTAATGTCTGAAAATTTCCAGGCATAAACCAGGCGTCTGAAAAGAGAAGAAATTTGAACCCCGCCTTTCCCGGCATAATTTGTATATACATTATCTTCGCCTTTCGGATAATCAAATTCTTTGACTTTGGTGTTAACCAGAACAAACTGGTTTGTTTTTTCTCCGTAATAAATACTCATTTGCCTGAGATCAAGATCTACTGTAGTTGTGGGGGGAATATCTTTCACAATAAGTTCCGGCATACCGTTAGGCGTAACTTCGTTGACAGGATTCATCACAATACCGTACCCGTGTGTGTAAATCAGATGGTTATTTACCCAGGTCTGTGCCCGTGCAGGGATTTCTGATTCGGGCAACTCCCTGGCACCTAAGGCAACTTCGGTGTATTTTTTAAAATGATACCGGTCCACCTGAACACTGTTAAAATCATAATACAATCTGATTTCCTGTAATTGCTTATACGTTTGTATTAAAGGCCGGCGATCCCATAAACGGATGTTTTCTGTAGTATGATGATTCTCCTGAATATCCTTATAGGTAATATCCTGATTCACAGGAAACGGCTTAACTTTAATTTTATTCAACCCGAAAGCTTCTCTCGTAAATTTTATATTATTTAAAATATAAGGCGTTTCCTTTTTCAGTTCGTTAGGTTTGACAATGTAATTTTCAATGATCACCGGATAAATCCACACAAATCCTATCCAGACCAAAACCCATAAACCCAACGTGTAAAGAACAACTTTTCTTTTTTTATAAAAAGGATAGAAAAATAAAAAAATGGTAATGATCAAACTGATAACGAATATAGTCCGGTAAGCAGGAATTTGTGCGTGCACGTCCATGTAAGAAGGCCCGTAAGCTGCGCCATGGGATGAATATAAAATGTTATAAAGTTTAATGAGGTAGAGTGCCGAGACCCCCAATGTAAAAAAGGCAGCTAACTGTATAAAATGATTTTTTGCTTTCTCCGTGATGTGAAATTTTCCGTCCACATAGTTGAAAGCACTATCTATGTAATAAGAAAGGAGCACAATAAAAAAAGTGATAACAACCATGAAAAGATACCACTTGACAACAAACTGATACACAGGAAGACTGAAAATATAAAATCCAACATCTTTATTCAAAACGGGATCTTTCAAATTAAAAGAAGTGGGATGAATAAACTTTAAAAAATCATTCCAGTATTGGGAAGCAGACGACCCCATAACAATACCAAAGAACAGAATAATGACGGCCCATAGCCAAAAAACAGTTTTTCCCTTATATAGCGGCATGATCAACTGCCTCGGATCGTCTTCAGAATAAGGAATACTGTTCCGGCTCAAGCCTCCTCCATGATATGCAAAACGAATATGGATACCCGAAAACAGAACGAAAATGAAAAAAAATACAAGAAAAGATAATATCTGCGCCAGGACAATCATATCGAATATGGAACCATATCCCATATTTTTGAACCAAAGCCAATCGCCGTAGTAATCCATAAACAGACCGAACAGATAAAGAATTAGAATTACAAATACCGTAATGATGATTGTATTTTTATATTTTTTCATGATAATTACTTTGAAATGATTTACAACAAGAATTTAAGATGGGCACCTTACAATATGATAAGATCAAGGTTGTATTTTTATTTTTCATCTTTAAGTGGCGCAAAAAATAGCCATTGAACCTGTCAAAGGTATTGTAATAATTTGGCAAATGCTATACGATCAGAAGAATGGTTAATAAGTTATTTCGTTTTGTTTAACACTTTTTAAACGGGATAAGGATAATACGCTCTTCCCATTTGCGGCAACAGACATCTTTCAAAGTCGTCGGGCATTCAGGAAACCGGTCGTTCGGGAGGGGAATGAGGGTTTCCGAAACGCTGGATCCAGGTTCGCGTTCGGGTAAGGCTACAAAAAAACCCGGAAAAATTCCAGGCTTTTTATTTTACAGAACTTCTTCTTCAAACCATAAAATCCCTACCAGCGATCATTTCTTCTTTTTTTCCCTTTTTTCCGGCCGCCCACATCTTTTTCGGCTATTTCAACAATAACACGATGGCCTTTAAATTTACTGTTGCGAAATGAATTCAACACTTTGGTGGTATATTTTTCACCAACTTCAAAAAACGAAAAGTTGTCTTTGATATCTATATCCCCGATATTGATATCGCGGTCGTGGGTGTTGTCGTTAATCATTCCAATGATATCCTTTGGGGCAACACCGTCTTTTTTGCCCAGGTGGATAAAGAACCTGGCATAAGCGCGCTGTCCGTTTTTTCTGTGGCTGCCGTCGCCGCTGCCACCATTTTTGTTATCACGCTTGCCCCGTTTGTTTTCCGGTTTTTCATTGAGGTCGGGTGCATTTTTATAATACGCCAGGAAACGGTTAAACTCCAACGAAACAAAGCGTTTAATAATTTCTTCCTTATCCAGCCACGCCAGTTTTTTGTTGACTGTATCCATAAACGGGGCGATCTGCTCTTCGTCCACTTCCACGTTTTCCATCCGGTCAATTAACCTGAAAAGCTGTTTCTTGCATATTTCGGCCCCGGAAGGCACTGGCAATTTTTCAAATTTCTTGCGGATGATCTTTTCTATTTGTGGTATTTTGCTCTTTTCATGGTAGTTGGCAATAACAATGGAAAGGCCTGATTTACCCGCACGTCCGGTTCTACCGCTTCTGTGTGTGTAAACATCAAGTTCGTCCGGTAAATTATAGTTGATGATATGGGAAATATCGTTTACGTCAATACCACGGGCGGCCACATCGGTAGCCACCAGCATTTGCAATGACCTTTCCCTGAAACGCTTCATCACATGGTCGCGCTGAGCCTGCGAGAGTTCTCCGTGAAGCGCATCGGCATTGTATCCGTCTTTTATCAGTTTATCGGCTACTTCCTTGGTTTCGCGCCTTGTGCGGCAAAATACGATACCGTAAATATCCGGGTTCATATCGGCAATACGTTTGAGCGCCAGAAAACGGTCGCTGGCATGTACCAGGTAATATATATGCCGTACATTTTCGGCGCCGGCGTTTTGTTTTCCGACCGTTATTTGCACTGGGTTGTCCATGTAAGTATTGGCAATGCGTGCCACCTCTTTGGGCATGGTTGCCGAAAACAGCAAAGTCCTCTTGGTATCCGGTGTTTTTTCCAGAATTCCATTGAGTTCTTCCCGAAACCCCATGTTGAGCATTTCGTCGGCCTCATCCAGGACAACCGTGTTGACGTGGGCGATTTTTGCCGCTTTGCGTTTGATCAAATCAAGCATCCTTCCGGGCGTGGCAACAATAATGTGAGCCCCGTTTTTAAGCGCCCTGATCTGATTACCGGTGTTTGCACCCCCATAAACAGGCACAACATTCAATCCATTTTTGTGTATTGAATAGTTTTGTAAATCTTTGGAAATCTGAATACATAATTCCCGCGTGGGGGCTAATATCAATGTCTGTACCGACTGGTTATGAACATCGGTTTGTTCAATTATCGGCAATCCAAACGCCGCTGTTTTACCGGTTCCGGTTTGTGCAAGTCCTACAATATCGCTATCTGTTTCAATAACAAGGGGGATAATTTCTTCCTGAATGGGTGTCGGTTTTATAAATCCCAGTTCATCAACCCCTTTCAAGACATCGGGCGATAAGCCCATTTTGTTAAAATTCAATATTTTATCTTTTTAAAATTTAAGCTGCAAAAGTACGCTAAGTTATCACACGGAAACCGGGAAAAGTCATTAAAAAACAGTAAATCAGAATATTTGAATTTTGACCATTGATAAATCACCTTTTTTCCTGGTAAGCGTTTCAGCACCGACCATCTTTTATAAAACTTTTTCCTTGCATTGATTTTAGCTGTCTGGATAACAAAATGAAAACCTGCCGGATGCATTTCATCATTGTGACAGTGCTGGCTTAAAATGTCAATAAAACGAAAAATGAAAAAAGCAAAATAACTTGCTTTTCCCTTGCCTGTTTATTATATTTGTAGGTCATTCTTTTATCCGTGCCAAAACCAAAAACAATGAAAAAGCCTCTGTTTTTATTATCGTCCTTTCTGCTATGCAATCTTTTTTTGTTTCCCCAGGGGTTTTATGTTGAGCCCTATTACAGCAGGTCATTCGCCCTGGAAAAATCAGATTTTGTTTACAAATCAAATACCATTGAAGTTTATTTCAATGATTCTGTAAGTGAGCGTTATTCTGTAAATGTTTATCATTATTCCCTGGGAACGGGAAATAATTACGGTTTGACAGCCGGATATGTTTTTTCCAAAAAGATTATTGGTATCGAACTGGATTTCAGGTATTTCAAAGGTAAGACTTTAAATTTCAGCAGTCAGGATTATCTTTATTTTCCGCAAGCACCATCCTATCGTGTTGAATTTAATTATGACTATAGTCTTAAAAGCAGTTTTTTTTCCATTACTCCGTCCCTGAAGCTGGCATTGAGCAAGAACAAATGGGGATTTTTTCTTAAAACAGGTTTGCTGATTGCCAGATGTTCGATATTTTACGAAACGAATACCTGGATTTACAACACACTTCCCGATTATAATTATTTCGAATATTATACGGCAGGTGTTCAATACAAACCCAAATGGCAGACCGGCATACAGGGGATGATCGGAGGGGAATATCATTTATTTGACTGGCTCTCCTTCAATGTGGGCCTTCAATACAATTCACTTGGCTACCGCCCTGAGTCAGCCCGTGTTACGGAATATAAATACCGCGGCGAAGATAAACTTGACGAATTGACTATCAGCGAAAAAGAGTGGATTTTCTCCGATTCCTATTCATCGAAAACAAATAACAATAAAAACACACCCACCATAATGGATGCAGTGACATACACTTTCAGCAATATAGCCATTCATATCGGAGCACGCTTCCATATTATCAAAAAACGAAAATGATTTCAGGTCGTAATGTTTCGATCCCAGAAAGCACCATTTCAGGATAAAGTTGATGTTATTTTGTCATACTTTCGTTTATGGCCCGGCTATTGATGAAAACATTGCCGATCATAAATATAACCCATTAAATACGAAAGACATGGTAAAACTTGAAATCAAAAACATCAAAGAACTCGAAAGCGATGCGTTAAAAGAACAATTTACACAATTATGCAACGAAAAGAGGGATTACCTTGATGAGTATTTTAAAAACTATAATAAAGAGCTGACTTTCGAGGTGATCGTCAACAAAGACGGCGAGGTTTACAAAGTCAGCGCTTCGCTGAACATGAAAAGCAAAAAGATACTGCACGTTGAAGAAGGCAAAGAAATCCTCGCAGTGACCACTAAACTGATGAAAGAATTCACAAAGGTTGCCAAGCGGCAGAAAGAGCTGGAACGGAAAGATTACGTGTATAAAAGGAAAAGATAATCTGCCTTTTTCGAAGGAATAATTGAATAGCCCGGTTTTGCGACCGGGTTTTTGATTTTTATTTTCATTTCAACCCCCTTTTTCGACAATTCAACAGTAAAATTTACGATTCAGCATTTTCTTGCCTTTATCAGCGAGGGGAGCCGGTAATTTTGCCGTGATTTAAACTCATCTGGCATGAGTAAAAAACTCATTATCTCATTATCAACAATCATCTTTTTCCTGGCAAAGGTTTCCCTCTCACAGGAATTGACACAAACCGTCAAAGGAACAGTTACCGACACAGACAGTGAAATCGGATTGCCCGGGGCAACAGTCGTTGTATTGGGCACTGACCCGGTCATGGGAACCGTGACGGATGCCGAAGGGAATTTCAGAATAGAAAATGTGCCCGTAGGCCGGGTGTCGCTGAAGATCAGTTTCATAGGATACGAAACACAATATGTGTCCGACGTCATGTTGAGTTCGGGCAAAGAGTTGGACCTGAACATTACGCTGAAAGAATCCGTTTTGGCGCTGGATGAGGTTGTGATCACGGCGGAATCCGACAGGGAAAAGCCGTTAAACGAAATGGCCACCCTGTCGGCACGCACCATTTCGGTCGAGGAAGCCCAGCGTTATGCCGGAAGCATGGACGACCCGTCCCGGCTGGTGAGCACCTTTGCCGGTGTAACACCCGGTTCCATCGAAAACAATGAAATCGTGATCAGGGGCAATGCCGCCAAAGGTATTTTGTGGCGGCTGGAAGGTGTGGAAATCCCTGCGCCCAACCATTTGGCCGGACTGTTTTCGGGCGGCGGAATCAACACCATGTTCAGCAGCAATATGCTGGCCAATTCCGACTTTTTAACCGGCGCTTTTCCGGCCGAATACGGCAATGCCATTTCGGGTGTTTTCGACATGCGGTTGAGGTCGGGAAACCAGGACAAAAGAGAATATGCTTTCCAGGTTGGCAGCCAGGGGGTTGACTTTGCACTGGAAGGGCCTTTTGTGAAAGGAAAACGGGCAACTTACCTGGCCAATTTCAGGTATTCTACCATCGGCCTGCTGCAAGGGTTGATGCCGCAAATAACAGGCCTGCCAACCTATATGGACCTGTCGCTGAAAATGGATTTCCCGACGAAGAAAGCCGGAACCTTCACTGTCTGGAGCATCAACGGTACCGGGAGCATCGCCAGCGACATGAGCATGGACACGGCGGACTGGGAAACCAACATGGACAGCTTTCAGTACGACATCAGTTACGGGCTGACGGCTTCCGGAATTAACAACCGGCTGATACTGGACAACAAGACCTATCTGTTTACTTCGCTTACTTATTCTGCAACAAAGTACACCAACCACAATGATTATTACCGGCCGAACCTGCAAAAAGTGCCGGTGACCGACCAGAATGAAATCAATTCCCGCCTGTCGCTGACTGCTTACCTCAATCACAAATTCGGGAGGAAACACACCAACCGGAGCGGTATTATCCTGAACCAACTGCTGTATAATTTCAATGTGGCAAACAATACCAACGTGGCTGAAAACGATACAACCGATTTTTTTGTTGACAGCAAAGGTTCTACTTTCTCGTTCCAGGCCTATTCCGAGTCGAAAATATCGTTAAGCCCCAAATTCAACATCAACGCCGGTCTTCATTTGATTTATGTAACGATGAATGATGAATTCATCATTGAACCGCGGTTCGGTATTAACTGGAATTTCCGTCCCGGTCAATCCCTGAATTTTGCTTACGGTAAACACAGCCGGGTGGAGCCGTTAAGGATCTATCTGACCGAAATCCCCGTTAACGACACTTTCGAAAAGCTGAACGAAAAACTGAAAATCACCAAAGCGCATCATTTCGTAGTGGGTTACGATGTGAAACTCTGGAAAATGACCCACCTGAACATCGAGGCCTATTACCAGTTGCTTTATGATGTTCCGGTCATCCCTGACAGTACTTTTTCCATGCTCAATTACACCAGCGAGACATTTTTCACCGAACGGTTGGAAAATACAGGTACCGGCACCAATTACGGAGTGGACCTTACGCTGGAGCAGTTTCTGTACAAAGGGTTTTATTACCTGGTAACGGCGTCGGTTTATCAGTCGAAATACATTGACGGCAACGGCGACGAATGGAACACAAGATATAACCAGCAGTTTGTTTTCAATGTGCTGGGCGGAAAGGAATGGAAACTGAAAAATGACAATGTCTTCGGGATAAACGGTAAGCTCACCATCCTCGGAGGGAAAAGGCAATCGCCGGTCAACTATGAGGAGTCATTAAAATACCAGTATGTGATTTATGATGAATCCCGGCCTTATGAAGTGCAGCTTCCGACGAATTACTATGTTGACATTTCACTGAATTACACCGTCAACCGGCCTAAATGCTCACATTCATTTATTTTGCAAGTCAAGAACCTGCTGATGCAGGAGGACATTTTCGGACACGCTTACAATTACAAAACAAACAGCATTGAACCGTATGGCCTGACAATTATCTATCCTTATTTGAGTTATAAAATACAGTTTTAATGAATCAGATTTATACAAGTACCTTTTTGCATTTCGCTGCAATCATAACGGGCAGATCATCGGATAATTTCCAAAAGATATTCTCCATATCTTTACATGTTATTACAAAAAACCGGTTTAATGCCCATGTTACATCTCGTCATGAAACAACAGCAAATAAATAAATTTTTCCTCCGGTTTCTTTTCGTTTTCTTCGTCCATGTAATTATCAAAATCGGTGATCAGTCTTTTACGGGTTTCTTTGATGCAAGCACCCGCGGGCTGATTTTCTCTGCCGGTTTTATCACTTACTGGCTGGTCATCTGGTATATTGCGGCATATTTTAACGGAAAAATCCTTCAAAAGCAGGAAGTCTCCAGCAAAAACAAAAAGAACTATATCTATGTCCTTTTTTCCTTCCATCTCATTTTCGGACTGATTGCTTCTTTTATTGCCAACTTTTCTTATCGTTTGTGGGACATTTACTTTTTCAACAATAGTGAGATCTGGTCATCAGTTCCTGTCATAAATCCGGAATTGACCTTCAGCCTGCTTACCGTTTACATGATGGTATTTACCTTTGATACGTTTTATCATTCCAATATCAAGCAAAAGGAAGACCAGTTGAAATTGGAAAAGCTTGAAAAAGACAGTACACTGGCCCAGTATTTAAACCTGAAATCGCAGATCGAACCACATTTTTTATTTAACAGCTTAAGTGTTTTGTCATCATTGATTTATACCAATGCTGATCTGGCCTCTGAATTTGTGTTACGTCTTTCGAGGATATTAAGATACGTTATCGAGAAAAATGAGTTTCTGCTGGTGCCGCTGAAAGAAGAGATCATTTTTGTGGAAAATTATATATTCCTGATACAAACCCGTTTTGAAAATGAGATACTATGTGAAATCCATCTTGACAAAAAACTGATGAACACCCGTTTTGTACCTCCCGCTGCGTTGCAAACCCTCGTGGAAAATGCCATCAAGCACAATAAGTTCACAAAAAACAAACCGCTGATAATAGAAATCAACAACACCGAAGAATGCCTTGTAGTGAAGAACAATGTTCAGTTGCGAAACGACAGCACCAATTCTACAAAACAGGGGCTCGACAACCTGAAAGCCCGGTTTTCTCACTTTACGGAAACGCCGGTTGAGATCATGCAAACAAAATACGAATTCAGCGTTTCTTTACCGCTGTTAACCAAAGAACATGATGAACGTTTTAATATTTGAAGACGAGAACCATACGGCAACGCGACTGGCTAACCTGCTTGCAGAAATTGACAACAATATAAATATTGTCAGGATCATCAGCTCAGTCAAAGAAGGTGTCGAATGGTTCCGGGGCAACAAAATGCCCGACCTCATTTTTCAGGACATCATCTTGAGCGACGGCAACTGTTTCGATATTTTTAATGCCGTTGACATCACCGCACCGGTCATTTTCACGACTGCATTCAGCAAATATGCCCTCCGCTCTTTCCAGGTTAACAGCATTGATTACATCGTCAAGCCGTACGATAAAAAAGACATCGAAAAAGCACTGGACAAGTTCAAAAGAATGAAAGGGGCCTTTGCTCCCCCCGAAAAGGCACTACTGCAAGAAATTCTGAACAAGGAAACATTTACACCCAAAAGACGGTTTCTCATCAAGTCGGGCGACAATTACAACATCATCAACAGCAGTGAGATCGCTTACTTTATTTCCGAGGAAAGCGTAACATTTGCTGTTTTGTTCAGCGGGAAAAGACATATCGTGGATCACACCATTGCCGAACTTTCGGAACTGATGGACCCGGAGATGTTTTTCCAGATCAGCCGGAAAACCATTGTGAGCGTTGAATGTGTTGAAAAAATCAGCAGTTGGTTTAACAGCCGTTTAAAACTGCAATTAAATCCCCAGGCCGGAGAAGACATTATTGTCAGCCGCGAAAGGGTGAAGGATTTCAAAGAGTGGTTAGACAGGTAAATCAGGCAGAAGCTGAAGGCAACGGTTTTTGATAAATACGGAACTTTTTATAAACAACCCCGCCCAGTTTTTCCAGCTCGGCACGCATTCTCACATTGGTTTCCAGAATAAGGTGGCTGTCAATGTATTTAATTCCTCTCTTTTGTGATTCCATCAGCATTTCAATGCCCAGAATGGTGTCCAGCCCTTTGTTTCTGTAATCTTCCCTGATTCCGCCGAGAAGCAGGTTTACAAGATCCGTTTTCTTTTGTGAGCGGAGAATGTGAATAAAACCCACCGGCCACACATACCCTTTGCTTTTTTGAATGCCCCGGCAGATATCGGGAATGCCCAGAATATAGGCAACGACTTCTTTATTCTGATTCTCGATCACTTTTACAAACCGGGGATCCAGGACAACCAGGTATCTTTTGGCAAACTCGTCCATTTCTTTCTCCGTTAAAGGATTAAATGCATAGATATCTTTAAATGCGTGGTTGGTGAGCTCCAGTACCGGTCTGACATAGGGTTTTAGTTGTTTTCGTTTAGAGAAACTGATCAGTTTTATTCCGTTGTTATTGTTCAGCGCCCTTTGGTAAATTTTTTTGTAAGTATCGTTAATGGCATCGGGTACCGAAAGTTTATAGGAGAAAAGATCAACTTTTTTTGTGAACCCGTACCTTTCCACAAAGTCCACCATATAAGGATAATTACAGATGGTTGCGATCACAGTGGGTTCATCAAGTCCTTCTATACGCAGCCCTTGGGGATCTTTATCCGAAAACCCGAGCGGCCCCACAAGTTTTGTCATTTTTTTCGAAAGCGCCCAATCCTCGATGGCTTTCAGCAATGTCCGGGCAACGGTATAATCATTATACGTTTCTATCAAAAAGAACCGCGCATCATTTTCGTTGTGTTCGGTATTATATTTATGGTTGATAATTCCCATAATCCGCCCGACACATTTCCCGTTTTCATAAGCCAAAAGAAGAATGGTATCGCTGTAAGAAAAGGCCTCGTTTTTTTTAGTGTTGAAGAATTCCCATTCATCCATATACAGCGGCGGCACCCAGTTGGCATGGCCTTTATGGATTTTGGCGGGAAGATGAATAAAAGCGCGAAGTAGCCTTTTGTTTTTTACTTCTACGATCTCGATATTCCGGTTTGTCATAGGGACGGATCAGATTTTGTCATTCTATTAAACAGGGTCGAAGATATAAAATAAACCACAGGCGTTGTCAAAAATGCGCCCAATACATCTATTACATAATGGGCCTTTAAGTAAACCGTCGAAAGTATAAGTAATATCGAAACGGTAAGAACCAACGGCCAAAATTTCCTGGTTTGGGTAAGACAAAGGTATAACAGGATTAAACAAATACTTACGTGCGAGCTGGGGAAAGCCCCTGTTTGTCCTTCGCCGTTTTGTTGGATATATTTCATCAGCGGACCGAAAAAATAACCTTCCGGCAGTGCGTCTGCAGAACCGGGGTAATAAAATTGCGGCCCCGCTACGGGGTTCAGAATAAATATCAGGTAATAGATCAGAAAAGAGTTGATAATGATGAAAATCGCCCTTTCGGCAGCGCTGTTTCCCCTTTTTAAGTATATGTTTAAAGGAATGAAAACTATAAGCAGGTAATAAGAAAAATAACCGAAATACATCAGCTCGGAAAACCATCGGACGTTGAGCTTTTCCGAAAACACCAGCGAGGGCTGTGTATGAAAAAGGGCAAATTCCATACGTGCAAAAAACGGATCGAGATTTTCCTGAAAAAACAAATTGTTCAGATAATCGGTTTCTTTATACAAGAACGGCAAGAGCAATAGCGGGACAAAAAGACGCAGGACATAATAAGTTTTAACCTGCCGGTTTCTGTTTTGCCAATAAATGACGAGGAAATAGGCGGCGAGCAGCAACACTCTTTTTGTTAGATGGGAAAACACGTCCGGCAATTGTGTACTGTATGCAGCCATCAGGACAAATGTTACCAGGAAATAGACGAACAGGGCAATTTCTACCGGCCACAGTTTCAGGTACAAAGTCTTTTTTCTCATGCTTTACTCGGCTGTCGTTTCAGGTCAGCTGTTTTATCTGCAACTAAAGTAGAGAAAAAAATTACGTATTAATAAGCGGTTTTCAAAGAGAGGTGAGAAGGTAAATCCGCCTTCCACTATTTTTGTACTTTAGCATACCGCCAAAAGATAAATCCTATGAAAAAAGAAGCCAGACAACGGCTCGTCAGTGAAATCATGAAACGCTGCCGCGTGGATAAGGAAAACAGTTTTAAAATAGTCGAACACGAAACTTCCTGGGAAGGAACAGAAGAAATCCACAGGTTAAGTGAAGAGAAACTCAAGAAAAAAGCCCGGAAGATCATCGAGAAAAACCTGAAAGAATTGAGTGAAGCTCAGGAGTTGCTTTATGCTTCCAACAAATATTCCCTGCTGCTGATCTTCCAGGCCATGGATGCCGCAGGGAAAGACGGAACCATTAAGCATGTTATGTCGGGCATCAATCCGCAGGGATGTGAGGTTTACAGTTTTAAGAAGCCCTCGGCCGAAGAGCTGGACCATGATTACCTCTGGCGATACAACAAGCGGATGCCTGAATACGGGCGTATTGGTATTTTCAACCGGTCGTATTATGAAGAGGTGCTGGTGGTGAAAGTTCATCCTGAATTGCTGTCCAATCCCAATCCCGATGAAACTTTCTGGAATGTAAGATATGAAGACATCAGGAACATGGAGAAACACCTGACCCGCAGCAGGACGGTAATCATCAAACTCTTTCTGAACGTATCGAAGGAGGAGCAGCGAAGAAGGTTTCTCGAACGGCTGAACACACCTGCCAAGCACTGGAAGTTTTCGGTGAACGACCTGGCGGAACGCAAAAAATGGGACGATTACCAGAAAGCATTCGAGGATGCCATCAACGCAACGGCTACCCCCTGGGCGCCATGGTACGTTATCCCGGCTGACAATAAGTGGATTATGCGAATGATCGTCTCAACCATCATTACCGAAACCATTCAGTCGCTGAATCTGGAACCGCCGAAGGTTTCGGATGATATGAAAAAAGTGATTGATGAGGCAAGGAGGGAGCTGGAAAAGGAATAAAGAAGGATCCGGCATTCAACATTAAGAAATTACTTGTTTAATTATTAAACCCTTCCAGGGTTTTTGTTCGTTATACTTTTTCCACAGGTTACACCTGTGGCTATTCATATTCAATCACTTCGTGATTTCTTTCCATCATCTTTTACAAGCATTTTCGAGAAGCATATCATTTGCCCGAAGGGCAAAAACAAATAAAAAAACCACGCAGCTGCGTGGTTTTTCGCTCCTCCTGTAGGACTTGAACCTACGACCCTCTGATTAATCCCGAGGTCTCGGGACTCTAACCAACTGAACAATAAAATCAATCTGATAAGGGTCTTCAATCACTTTTTCAATGAATTTCCTGCTTTTTTGTTTTTTAATAAACCGTTCAATCCTCATGGCGACACCCCTGTCATTTCCAACGAAAAAAGACCGTTTTAATATCCAAGGTTGATATCTGGAAGTGTAGGATTTGTTATCAATGCTGTTGTGCTCTTTAACACGTTTTTCAACATTATCCGTATGACCAACGTAATAATTCCCAAATTTTTCTGATTGCAAAATATATACGAAAAATTTCGGCATAAGCAAATTTAACAAAAAAACCACGCATTTACGTGGTTTTTAGCTCCTCCTGTAGGACTTGAACCTACGACCCTCTGATTAACAGTCAGATGCTCTAACCAACTGAGCTAAGGAGGAATTTACTTTCCTGAAAAAGTGGCGCAAAATTACACAAATTTTTGTTCCGGCAAATTTTTCTCAAAATTTATTTTTTACCAGTTTCGCCGCTCTGTAAACCGGATCAGCCGACTGCAGAACCTTTTGCTTCAGCCCTGGATCAAGCTTCGGATTATTATTCAGAAAAAGAGTAATATGGTTTGCAGCCTGGATGGAATTGTGTCCGCTGAAGGTGGCATCCATCCAACCTTTCGGAAAGAATATGTCACCAGTAGCCTGAATTTCTTCCAGCATGTTCAGCGAAGGGAGAATATATTTCCGGGAATATTCAGCCCGCAACGGATGATGGAGATAAGACAGGGCGGTGAGCACCCACGGTTCGTGTTCGCGGTTGGCAGGATCTTTCAGGGATTCAAAAAAAGAATCCCTGACATTGTCTTCAGAACTCAATGCAGGCATAATAAATCTCATTTTCCTGATCTTGTCCGGATTCTCAAGACGGGCAAGTTGCATCTCCAGTATGGTATCAGGAATGTTGACTGCCGCGTTGCTGTTTTTCCTCACCGCAAGCTCATAAGCCAGTGTAGTCATGTCGTTTTGTGACAATTGTAATCCTTTCACTTTTATGTCTCCGTTCCAGACTTTAAACAGTTTTGCAATGGCGTCGGGGCTATAAGCTGTTTTTATAAAAGTCTTATAAAACAATGATTTCAATGACTTGTTTTGCGTGTTTTCCATTCTTTCCCAAAGGAGTTTTTCCATCCGCCGGGCAAGGACTTCACGCTGTATATTCGTTGAATACCTCCAGAAAAATGATTGATAATACTTTAAAAGCAGGTTCAGGTTCTGCTCATCTTCTTCATTTTGAAAGTACAGTTCGATGTCGGCATTCAGCTTCTGGGAATCAATCCGTCCGTTCAGGAAGTTTTCCCATCCGGAGATATATGCAACGGCCCGTTGCCGGGGAGTCAAGGTGAAAATCTTTTTCGTACTTAAAAAATGAAAGTCGTCTTTCGTCAGTTGAAAATTACCGTAAGCAAGTCCTTCTCCATTTAACAGAATCAGACCGGGGTTGTTTTCGGACATTGGCAGGCTGATTGTTTCCGTGTCCTGAAAAACAGGAACGCTTTTTCTGTCTTTTTCATAAAACATCGAAACATTCAATATCTGTGGCCATAACCTTCCTTGTTGTGCCGGGTCGCTTTGCGTAATGATCAGTGTATCGTTTCTTACCAGGCGTTGATAAGCGGGCATTCCTGCTTCTTTTACCCAGACATCGCTCCATGTATAAAGGTTTTTGTCTGTCAGGGAATCGAGGATAGCGATCAGGTCATCCCAGTCAGCATTGGAGTATGCAAAATCATTAAGATACTGTTTTAAACCCTGTTGCAGGTTAACGGCGCCCAGCATATTTTCAAGCTGTTGCATCACAATGGGCGCTTTATGATAGATGATTGAGCCATACAGCATTCCGGCATTTTTCAGGTTGTCCAGTTTTTGCTTGATGGCATTGGCGCCGGCCGTACGGTCAACGGCGTAAGCTTTCGGATAATGATCCGTCAGAAACGCCAGTTTATGGTCTATTTTCGGAAAAGCAGGATTCACAATCTTGTCAGCCATAAAATTGGCAAACACTTCCTTCAGCCAAACATCGTCAAACCAGTTCATTGTGACCATATCACCGAACCACATGTGCGCTGTTTCGTGAGAAATCAGCTTTGCACGGTTCAGGATTTGTTCCTGTGTGGCCGATGCATCCAGGAAAAGTTTGCTTTCGCGATAAAGGACAACCCCGGGATGCTCCATACCGCTGTATTGGAATGAGGGAATACCCACAAAACTGAATTTGTTGAAAGGATATTCCATTCCGGTATATTTTTCCATCCATGCCAGGGCATCAAACTGCAAACGGAAAATCTGTTTGATATTCTCTTCAACCTTCTCTTTGTCGGTTTCACGGTAGTAAAAAACAATCCGCCGGCCATTTTTTTCTTTTGTCCGGTATTTGAATTTTCCGGCCACAAATGCAAAAAGATAAGTGCTGATGGGTTTGGTTTTTACAAACGAGTAAACAGTCCTTTCCTTTTCTTTCATTTCATTACTTAATGCCCCGTTGGCTACCGCTATCCATCCGGCAGGTACATCCAGCGTCAGCAGATAAGACGCTTTCAGATTGGGCTGGTCAAAACAAGGAAAGGCGGTGGAAGCCCGGTCAGGGACAAAAAGTGTGTAAAGGTATTCGTCGTTGCGGTTCAGCGAAAGGTCTCCGGCAATAAACTTGATGCTGATCTCATTTTTACCCTCGTTCAGCATTTTTCCGGGAATAATGATGTGGCCGTTCTCAAAACGGAATTCCTTCATCTTACCGTTTACCAGTACCGACTCCAGTTTGTCCGTTGTCTCGTTGAAATCAATGATAACCGGATGTCTCGACCTTAACAAATTGAATGAAATGATTTCCGAACCGGTTACAGGCGCCGATTTATCCTTAGGAATGTTAAACCGCAGTTGATATTCAATGTCACTGATGGTTTCTTTTCGGTAGTCGTTTAATACTTTTGTTACTCCGTTTTCAACCATGTATTTTGCTTCATTTTGGCAGGAAGACACTATGAATACCATGGTGAAAATAAGGACGGCTGATTTGATAAATTTTTCTGTAAAACAAACTTGCAACGTCTTTGATAATTTTTCAGATAAATTCATTGATAATAATTATTTATTTCCCCATCCCCCGCCTCCGGGGGTTTTCAGTACAAATGTATCACCTTTTTTAATTTTTTGCTGATCAACCCCCTGAAATTCAATAACGCTTTTATCCGGTTTTACAATATACTGCTCTCCGGTTTTTCCGGGTTGCCCGCCTTTCATGCCGTATGGCTGATATTTTCTGTGCTGGCTTAGCAGAGACAGCTCCACATCCTCCAGGAAGGTGTATTCTCTTATCACTCCGTCGCCTCCACGGAACCGTCCGTTTCCTCCTGAATTTTTACGCAATTCAAAACGGTTCAACCGGACAGGGTAACGGTGTTCGAGCACTTCCGGATCCGTGATGCGTGTATTGGTCATGTGCTGATGAACGGCAG
Organism: Chlorobiota bacterium; assembly: GCA_013151505.1. Taxonomy (GTDB): domain Bacteria; phylum Bacteroidota; class Bacteroidia; order Bacteroidales; family F082; genus JAADID01. Next base: position 19,756 of record JAADID010000143.1, read on the forward strand.
AAGCACCGCTGAAACTTTCCGTGGCTCCCGTGCCGCCACAAATCGTTTCATAATAGCCGAACCTGTCATTCCCGAACAGCACATTGTTCATCGTTCCCTGGCTGCAGGCCGCCACCCCGAATGCTTTCAGCAACGTATCAGTCAGCCGCTGGCTTACTTCCACGTTTCCGCCTACAATGGCAGGGCATTTATCCGGCGAAAGATGAAACGGCGGATTCAAAAACCCTTCGGGTAAAATGATGCCGACCGGTTTCATCAGCCCGTCATTCAGAGGGATATTTTCTTTCAGCAGCAACCGCATCACGTAAATTACCACGCTGTTGACAATGGCCGGTGTGGCATTCATGTTCTTGGGATGTACCGGGCCGCTGCCCGTAAAATCGAAGGTTACTTTTTTTCCACTGACCGTAATATTAACTCGGATAGGTGTGTCATCATCCAACAGTTCTTCCGCTTCGTAAACTCCGTCCCTGAAACTTTCCAGCACGGCCTCCATTTTCCGGGTTGCATAATTGCCGAGGTGTTCCATGTATTGTTGCACCTCTTCTTTGCCGTATCTTTCAATCAGTTGAAGCAATGATTTTTTGCCTTCCATATTGGCAGCCAGTGCGGCATTCAGGTCAGCCAGATTTTCTTCGATCAGCCGCGAAGGCCAGGGCGCATTTTCCAGTATCCTGCGGATGCCGTCCCAGTTCACATTGCCTTTCCGGACAAGGTAAAACGGGGAGATTACAACGCCTTCTTCCGAAAGCCGTATTGCAGCCGGGGGCATGGACCCCGGTGCCATACCGCCAATCTCGGCATGATGAGCACGATTAACAACAAACCCGATTCTTTCGCCGTTTGTGAAAACCGGCGAGATCAGTGTGACATCCGGAAGATGCGATCCGCCATACATCGGATGATTGGTTACGATGGTATCACCTTCTTTCATTTCAAAATGCTGCAACACGGTTCTTACACACATCCCCAGCCCACCGAGATGTACCGGAATATGTGGTGCATTGGCCACCAGAAAACCGTCGCTGTCCAGCAAAGCACAGGAAAAATCGAGCCGTTCCTTGATATTCACCGACA